>NZ_JBHYJH010000110.1:0-33141 GCF_042740445.1 Streptomyces sp. NPDC059003
CTTTCAGCCCGTCCGGCGTTTGAGGACGAGCCGCGGAGCGGCGATGAAGCGGGGGTGCTAGGGGGCGCAGCCCCCTAGTTCGGGAAGGGGCGGGGCTGGGGCGCTCCGGCGAGGGTCAAGGGCGCGTCGCGCGTTCCAGTTCCAGTAGTGCCGAGCGGTACGTCCGGCCCGTCGCGCCGGTCAGGCCCACCTCGCACATCCGGTTCGCCGAGAGGTGCGCGTCGTACGGACGGGACGTCACCTCCGCCGCCTCCGCCCGCGTCGCGGACTCCGTGAGTTCGGGGTGGAGCATCCCCCGGTCCCCGGCGAAGGCGCAGCACCCCGCGTCGTCGGGGACGGTCACCTCGTCGGCGCAGGCCTCGGCGACGGTGCGGAGGTGGGGCTCGTCGCCCAAGTGCCGCGTGGAGCAGGTGGGGTGGAGCACGGCGGTGGGGACGGTGCGGTGGACCGTCAGGTGGGGGAGGAGGTGGTCGGCGGCCCAGACGACGGAGTCGACGACGGTCAGCTCCTGGTGGAGCAGGCGGTTGTCGGCGGTGAGGTGGGGGACCACCTCGCGCGCGATGCCGAGCGTGCAGGACGACGCGTCGACGACGAGCGGCAGCGCCCCGCCCGCCGTCCAGCCCCACGCGGCCTCGACGATCCGGTTGGCCATGACCGCGTTGCCCGCGTCGTACCCCTTGGAGTGCCAGATCGTCGCGCAGCACGTACCGGCCACGTCGTCCGGGATCCACACCGGCCGGCCCGCACGGGCGGACACGGCGACCACGGCCTCCGCGAGGGACATGTCGCCGGGGCTGGCGAAGATACGGTTCACGCAGGCCGGGTAGTAGACGGCGGCCGCGCCCACGCGGGCGGTGCGCGGCGCACGGCGGGGCGCGGCGCCGGGGAGCCGCGGCACCCACTCCGGGACGAGGTCCGGGCGTACGGCCTTGCGGGCGGCGCGGGTCACGGCGGTCAGGAAGCGGTCCGCCCGCCGCTCGCCGAGCGCGTCGCCGAGCTTCGCGGCGGCGGCCACGGCGAGGCGCGCGGAGGCCTCGACGGCCCTGAAGTGCCGGGCGGCCAGGGCCGCGGCCTTCTCCTCGCGGGCCGTGTGCCGGGCGTGGCGGAAGTCCTTCATCAGGGCGCCCGTGTCGATGCCGACCGGGCAGGCGAGGCTGCACGTCGCGTCACCGGCGCAGGTGTCCACGGCGTCGTACCCGTACGCCGCCACCAGGCCGTCCTCGACCGCCGACCCGGCGGGCTGGCGCATCATCTCGCGGCGCAGCACGATGCGCTGGCGCGGCGTGGTCGTCAGGTCCTCGCTCGGACACGTCGGTTCGCAGAAGCCGCACTCGATGCAGGGGTCCGCGATCGCCTCGACCTTCGGGATCGTCTTGAGGCCGCGCAGATGGGCCTGCGGATCGCGGTCGAGGACGATGCGGGGGGCCAGCACGCCGTCCGGGTCGATGACCTGCTTGGTGCGCCACATCAACTCCGTTGCCTTCGGACCCCATTCGAGCTCCAGGAACGGCGCGATGTTGCGGCCCGTGGCGTGCTCGGCCTTCAGCGAGCCGTCGAACCGCTCGACGGTCAGGCGGCAGAACGCGTCCATGAACGCGGCGTAGCGGTCCACGTCCGACGGCCTGCCCGCGTCGAAGGCCAGCAGGAAGTGGAGGTTGCCGTGGGCCGCGTGCCCGGCGACGGCCGCGTCGAAGCCGTGCCGGGTCTGGAGGTCGAGCAGCGCGTCGCAGGCCTCGGCGAGGCGCGCGGGCGGCACCGCGAAGTCCTCCGTGATCAGCGTCGTCCCGGCGGGGCGCGAGCCGCCGACCGCCGTCACGAACGCCTTGCGGGCCTTCCAGTAGCCCGCGATCGTGCCCGCGTCGCGCGTGAAAGCGTTGGTGACGGACGCGACGGGCGCGACGAGGCTCAGCCCCTGGAGGACGGCGGCCGCCGCGGCCTCGTACTCCTCCTGGCGCGCCTCGTCCGGCGCGCGGAACTCCACCAGGAGCGCCGCCGTGTCCTTCGGCAGGCCCGCCCAGTCCGCCGGCACCCCCTGCACGCTCACCGACGCGCGCAGCGTGTTGCCGTCCATCAGCTCCACGGCGAGCGCGCCCGCCTCGTTGAACAGCGGCACGGCGGCGGCCGCGGCGGGCAGCGTGGGGAAGAACAGCAGCGCCGTCGACACGCGCCGGTCCAACGGCAGCGTGTCGAAGACGACTTCGGAGATGAAGCCGAAGGTGCCCTCGGAGCCGACCATCAGGCCGCGCAGGATCTCGACGGGCGTCGAGCCGTCGAGGAACGCGTCGAGGCGGTAGCCGTTCGTGTTCTTGATCTCGTACTTGGCGCGGATGCGGCGTACGAGATCCGCGTCCGCCTCGATCTCGCGCTTGAGGTCGAGCAGGCCCGCGCAGAGGGCGGGTTCGGCGTGCGCGAGCCGTGCGTCGGCGTCCGGCTCCGCCGTGTCGACGACCGTGCCCGACGGCAGCACGAAGGTGAGGGACGCCAGGGTGCGGTAGGAGTTGCGGGTGGTGCCGGCCGTCATGCCGGACGCGTTGTTCGCGACGACGCCGCCGACGGTGCAGGCGATCGCGCTCGCCGGGTCCGGGCCGAGGACGCGGCCGTGCCGGGCGAGCGTGGCGTTGGCGCGCAGCACCGTCGTACCGGGCCGGATCCGCGCCCGCTCGCCGTCGCCGATGACCTCGACGCCCGCCCAGTGCCTGCGTGCGTCGACGAGGATGTCCTCGCCCTGCGCCTGCCCGTTGAGCGAGGTGCCCGCGGCGCGGAAGACGACGTTGCGGCCCTTGCCGTGGGCGTACGACAGGACGGTGGAGACGTCGTCGATGTCCTCGGCGACGACCACGACCTTCGGTACGAAGCGGTAGGGGCTCGCGTCCGAGGCGTACCGGACGAGGTCCGAGACCTTCGTGAGGACCCTGTCGGCGCCGAGGAGCGCGGTGAGCTCGCCGCGCAGGGGCTCCGGGGTGCCGCCGGCCCCGGCGTCGGGAACGCGGTCGGGTGCCGGTTCGCGGCCGTCCGGTGCGGGGCGCAGTGCGTCGGGGTCGGGCTCCAGCAGGGGCATGGACTCTCCTCGGCGGTGTCGGCGGCCTCAGCGGTCGATGGCCTCAAGGGTCGGCGACGGTCCTCGGCGGTGTCAGCAGGGGCGGCTCTCCGGCGCGTCGAACAGGGCGTTGAGCAGGCCGCCCAGCTGGGCGCGCTGGGCGGTGTCCAACGGAGCCAGGATGTCCTCCGCGGCGGCCCGGCGCGCGCCGCGCAGGCGGCCGAGGGCCGTGCGGCCGCCGTCGGTGAGCTCGATGCGGATGACGCGGCGGTTGGTCGGGTCCGGGGCGCGCCGCACGAGGCCGCTCGCCTCCAGGCCGTCGACCAGGCTCGTCACGGCCCGCGGCACGACTTCGAGGCGCTGGGCCAGGTCCGCCATGCGGGGCGGCGCGTCGTAGTGCGCCAGGGTGCGCAGGAGGCGGGACTGCGCGGGCGTGATGCCGATGGGTTCCAGATGGCGCTTCTGGATGCGGTGCAGCCGACGGGTGAGCCGCAGCAGCTGCTCGGCGAGCTGTCCGTCGGTGTCCGGTGTACTCATGCCGGAACATTACCAGGACCTGGTGCATTGTGAGCATAGGTAACAATGAGCTATGCTCCGTCGCCTGGCCCAGTGGAGTACGTCCCGGGAGCACGTCCCGCATGCGTCGCGCACGCCGCCGGCTCGCGTTCCGTACTTCCTGTCCCGAAGTCCGTACTTCCCGTCCTGAAGTCCGTACTTCCCGTCCTGAAGTCCGAAGGAGCCCATGCCTCACGAAGAACCCGCCCCGACCCCCTCGCCCCAGGAACCGGAGCAGCCGCGTCAGCTGCGCCGCATCCTCCGGCTCTTCCGCCCCTACCGCGGCCGCCTCGCGGTCGTCGGCCTCCTCGTCTGCGCCGCGTCCCTCGTCACGGTGGCGACCCCCTTCCTCCTGAAGGAGATCCTCGACACCGCGATCCCGCAGGGCCGCACGGGCCTGCTGAGCCTGCTCGCGCTCGGCATGATCCTCAGCGCGGTCGTCACCAGCGTCTTCGGCGTCCTGCAGACCCTGATCTCCACGACCGTCGGCCAGCAGGTGATGCACGACCTGCGCACCGCCGTCTACGGCCGCCTGCAGCGCATGTCGCTCGCCTTCTTCACCCGCACCCGCACCGGCGAGGTCCAGTCCCGCATCGCCAACGACATCGGCGGCATGCAGGCGACCGTCACCTCCACGGCGACCTCCCTCGTCTCGAACCTCACCAGCGTCATCGCGTCGGTCGTCGCGATGCTCGCCCTCGACTGGCGCCTGACCGTCGTCTCGCTCCTGCTGCTTCCGCTGTTCGTGTGGATAAGCCGCCGCGTCGGCCGTGAGCGCAAGAAGATCGCCACCGAGCGGCAGAAGCAGATGGCCGCGATGGCGGCGACCGTCACCGAGTCGCTCTCCGTCAGCGGGATCCTGCTCGGCCGCACCATGGGCCGCGCCGACTCGCTCACCCGCTCCTTCGCCGACGAGTCCGCCGAGCTCGTCCGCCTCGAAGTGCGCTCCAACATGGCGGGGCGCTGGCGCATGGCCGTGATCACGATCGTCATGGCCGCGATGCCTGCCGTCATCTACTGGAGCGCCGGACTCGCCCTCCAGTTCGGCGGGCCCGGCGTCTCCCTCGGCACGCTGGTCGCGTTCGTCTCGCTCCAGCAGGGCCTGTTCCGGCCGACGGTCAGCCTCCTGTCGACCGGTGTGCAGATCCAGACCTCGCTCGCGCTGTTCCAGCGGATCTTCGAGTACCTGGACCTGCCCATCGACATCACCGAGCGCCCGGAGCCGGTCCACCTGGACCAGGTCAAGGGCGAAGTCCGGTTCGAGGACGTCGAGTTCCGCTACGAGGAGCAGGGCGCCCCGGTACTCGCCGACATCGACGTCACCGTGCCCGCGGGCGGCAGCCTCGCCGTCGTCGGGCCCACCGGCTCCGGCAAGTCCACGCTGAGCTACCTGGTGCCGCGGCTGTACGACGTGACGGGCGGGCGCGTCACGCTCGACGGGGTCGACGTGCGCGACCTGGACTTCGACACGCTCGCCCGCGCCGTCGGCGTCGTCTCCCAGGAGACGTACCTCTTCCATGCCTCGGTCGCGGACAACCTGCGCTTCGCCAAGCCGGACGCCACCGAGGAGGAGCTGGTCGCCGCGGCCCGCGCCGCCCAGATCCACGACCACATCGCGTCCCTGCCCGACGGGTACGACACGGTCGTCGGGGAGCGCGGCCACCGCTTCTCCGGCGGGGAGAAGCAGCGCCTCGCCATCGCCCGCACCATCCTGCGCGACCCGCCGGTGCTGATCCTGGACGAGGCGACCAGCGCGCTCGACACGCGCACCGAGCACGCCGTGCAGCAGGCCATCGACGCCCTGTCGGCCAACCGGACGACGCTCACCATCGCCCACCGCCTGTCCACCGTGCGCGACGCCGACCAGATCGTGGTCCTGGACGCCGGGCGGGCCGTCGAGCGCGGCACCCACGAGGAGCTGCTCGCACAGGACGGCCGTTACGCCGCCCTCGTCAGGCGGGACGCCCACCTGGAGCCAGCGAGATGAAAATATGCCGGAAATGTCGGAATAGCCGGGTTAGCGTGCCCGCATGCACACCACCACCCCGCGACGGGGCACCAAACGGGGAGCGCTCCGGCTGACGCGCCGCGGCCGGATCGCCCTGATCGCGATCGGGGCCGGCGCGGCGGCCACCGCCGTCGCGGTCCCGCTGCTGCTCCCGGACGACGGCGCAGCAGAGCGGCCCACGACCCTGACCATCCCCGAGGGCTGGCGCTCCGGCCAGGTGTACGAGGCCGTCGACAAGGCCCTGCAGGTGCCGGCCGGCACCACGAAGAAGGCGGTCGCCAAGGCCGACCTCAAACTGCCGGGCGACGCCGGCGGCAACCCCGAGGGCTATCTGTTCCCGGCGACGTACCCCGTCAGCTCCCAGTCGACCCCCGCGTCCGTCCTGTCGTACATGGTGAACACGGCGAACAAGAAGTTCAGCGGCGCCCACGTCACCGCGGGCGCCGACCGCAACGCGGTGAACGTCTACCAGACCGTCACCATCGCGAGCATGGTCGAGGCCGAGGCCGGCACCCGGCAGGACATGGGCAAGGTCGCCCGCGTCATCTACAACCGCCTGGACCGCGGCATGCCCCTGCAGATGGACTCCACCCTCAACTACGCCCTCAACCGCTCGACGCTGCGCACCACCCAGCGCGACACCAAGCTCAACAGCCCCTTCAACACCTACGCCCGCATGGGCCTGCCCCCGACCCCGATCGGCAACCCCGGCGAGGCCGCGATGCGCGCGGCGACCAGCCCCACACCGGGGGACTGGCTGTACTTCGTGACCGTCAAGCCCGGCGACACCCGCTTCACCGCGAACTACGAGGAGCAGCAGCGCAACGTGGCGGAGTTCAACAACCGCCGCTGACCGCCCGGGAGTCCGTCCCTCCGCCGAGACCCGATCCGGCCATCGCGGACGAAGGCCGGAAGTCGTCCGTGGGATCCCGCGCCCCATTGATGGCGCCGCGCATCGCCGCTTCCATGGCCCTCCCGGTGGCGCTCCGCCGCCGGTCGGGTCGGTGCGCCGTCGGTGAGCCGTCGATGAGTCGTCGGCGAGTCATCGGTGAGTCATCGGTGAGGGGGATGGGGAGAGGATGCGTCGGGACGGGGCACGGAAAGCGAGAGCGAGGAGATCCAGAGCGCGGAGGGGTGGCATATCCGGTGCGGCGGCGCTGTTCAGCGCCGCCGCACTTGTCGTCTCGACGGCTCCCGCGGACGCGGCCGACGGCGGGCGGACACCGCCGAGCCCGGGCGAGGTGATCCCGGGGCAGGAGACGGACACGCCCGCCCTGGTCCAGGGCATCGCGGAGAAGGCGCCGGACGCGGCGAGCGCGGCCGCGGCCGCCCGCGCCCACCTGGAGCAGAAGCAGAGCCGCTACCGGATCGCGGAGCCCGCCCGTGACCTGGTGTCCGCGGGGGCGGCCACCGCGCCGGGCGGCCAGGAGACCGTGCGGCTCCAGCAGCGGCACCGGGGCGTGCCGGTCCTGGGCGGCCAGTACGTCGTCCGCATGCGCAAGAAGGACGGCGACCGGGTCGTCACCGGCACCTCGGGCAGGTACTTCACCGAACTGCGCACCGGCACCACGCCCCAGGTCGGCGACGACCTGGCCGTCGAGCGGGCCGTCGACGCGGTGTTCGGCGAGCTCACCGCCAAGAACTTCGTCCGCGAGGGCGCCGAGGAGAGCGACGACGGCGCCCTGCCGCTCAAGGGCACCGCCCGCGGCCTCGTCGCGCTGCCGAAGGGCAGCGGCGTGCTCACCCAGCACGTCACCGTGCGCGGCACCGACCCGGCGAGCGGCGAACCGGTCCTGCGCGAGGTCTACATCGACGCGCGCGCCGGGTACCCGGTCCTCCAGTACAGCGGTATCAAGACGTTCGGCACGCCGCCCGCCGCCGCGGGGACGGGCCGCCCCGCCCCGCGCCCCGCCGCGCGGGCGGAGCCCCGCGAGAAGGGCTCGGGCGTCAAGCTGGACGGCAGGTCCGTCGACCTCGATGTGGTGCGCGACGCCTGGCGCGAGCAGTACATACTGCGCGACACCACCCGCATACCCGACGACGAGGGGTACGGCCGCACCCTGTCGACGTGGGACGCGCGGGACAGGTCCGTCGGCGAGGTGATCGGCCGATGGCCCGACGGGATCAGGGAGTTCGGCTCGCCCACCCCCGCCTTCGGGAAGGACGCGACCGACGCGGGCGCGGTCGACGCGCACTGGGGCGGCGCGCAGGTCTTCGACTACTACAAGAACAAGCACGGCCGGATCAGCCTCGACAACCACGGCATGACGGTCAACTCCCTGGTGGGCGTGGTCAACGGCGGCCAGCCGCTCGTCAACGCCTTCTGGGACGGCCAGAAGATGATCTACGGCAACGGCGACGAGGAGTACCGGCCGCTCTCCGCAGGCCTCGACGTCGTCGGCCACGAGATGACCCACGGCGTCGTCGAGCACACCGCCGCGCTCGTGTACGCGGGCCAGTCCGGCGCCCTGAACGAGGCCGTCGCCGACTACTTCGGCAACGCCATCGAGACCGGGGCGTACGGCATCCCCACCACCGACCCCGACGCGGGCCTGGTCGGTGACCGGCTGTGCCGCACCAGGACCCCGCGCGCGTGCGCCTTCCGCGACCTCAACGACGGGCGGAACACCGCCAAGCACTTCCTCGGCGTCGGCTTCGGCACCGACAACGGCGGCGTGCACCTGAACTCGACCATCTTCTCCGGGGCGTTGTGGGACGCCCGGGAGGACCTGGGCGCCACGCTCGCCGACAGGATCGTCTACCGGGCGCTCACCCAGTACCTCACCCCGCTCGACGGCTTCACCGAGGGCCGGGCCGCGGTGCTCGCCGCCGCCAAGGACCTGAACGTGTCGGCGGCCGACCAGCGGGCGCTGCAGCGGGCCTTCAACGCCCACGGCATCGTGCCCGGCTGGGAGCTGGCGCTCGGCGTCGACTCCGACACGCTGCTCGACCGGGTCAACACCATCGACTCGCGGGTCGGTTCGGGCGGCGGCTGGTGGGCGGCGTCGCAGTCCAACGAGGACGGCACCGAGCCGTACTCGGTGTGGGCCGGGCGCACGGACGGCAGCGGCCGGCCCAAGCTGATGAGCCCCAACGACGGCCGCTTCCACGTCAATCCGGCCACCGACGGCAAGACAGTGGTGTGGCAGGCCTACGGCGGGCCCGCCGGCGCCGAGCTCCTCGCCCGGCCGCTCGCGGGCGGCCCGGTGAAGAAGCTGGCCCAGCACAGCCGGGGCCTCGGCACGGCCGTGGACGTCGACGACGACGTGGTGACGTACGAGTACTACCTCCACGGCGGGCGGCGGGCCATCGCCTATCTGAGCCTGAAGGACCCCGGGAAGAGGGTCAGCATCGGCGGGGGCGCCTACCACCGGGCGACCTTCCCGTCCGTGAGCGACGGCAAGGTCGCCTACCAGGAGTGGCGCAGGGTGCGCGCCGAGTACGCGTACACCACCCGGATCGTCGATGTCGCCACCGGTGAGAACAAGGTGATCCAGCAGGTGCCGGGCAGCACGGGCCTCGGCCCGACCGCCGTCACGGGCACGCATATCTTCTGGCTGCGCGACGAGGTCAAGGGCGATGGCACGACCGGCCTGCGCCGGGCGAACCTCGACGGCTCCGGCATCGTCGACCTCAGCCCCGAGGCCGCCCCGGGTGCCCTGAACGCGGGCGAGCTGACCGCGTCCGACACGGCCGTGACGGTCGGCGCGCGGCTCCCGGACACCGAGTGGCGCAACGAGACCCTCGCCAAGCTCTGGCAGTTCGCGGCCGACGGCGACCCGAAGGACCCGGCCACGCGCAAGGGCCGCGTCTCCTGCAACCGGGGCGAGCAGCTGTCGGCCGCCGCGGGCCCCGGCAGCCAGGTGCTGTGGATCGACGCGACCACCGGCATCAGCCAGGTCGTGACGCGCACGCGCCCGGCGGGCCGCTGCGGCTGACCGGGACATGGACGCTCCGGCGGGCCGCCGCGCACACGCAATCCCCACCACCCCCACCACCCCCACGAGGAAGGCCCAGGTGCAGTCATGAGAAGACCCCCACTCCGGTGCTCCGCGGCGGTGCTGTCCGCCGCCCTGCTCGCCGTCGGCCTGCAACTCGGCGCGGCGCCCGCCGAGGCCGCCGCGCCCACGGACAAGCTGCGCCTGGCCGGTGCCGGTGAGTTGGCCGTGCCGGACGGCTGGATCGTCGTCCAGAAGCGGGGCACGGGGCCCGCCGTGGCGCGTGAGCTCGTCGCGCGAGCCGACGGCGCACGCCTGGGACACGTGTACCGCTCGGCCCTCCAGGGGTTCTCCGCGCGCATGTCCCGCGCGCAAGCGGAACGCGTCGCCGCCGACCCCCGTGTGGCGTACGTACGCCAGGACACCCGCGTACGGCTCGACGCGTCCGCGGACGACACCCAGCAGAACGCCCCGTGGGGCCTGGACCGGATCGACCAGCGGAACCTGCCGCTGTCCACGACGTACACGTACCGGACGACCGCGCGCGCCGTCAGCGTGTACGTCGTCGACACGGGTCTGCGGACCACGCACCAGGAGTTCGGCGGCCGCGCGTCGGTCGGGGTCGACACGGTCGGCGACGGGCAGAACGGCAACGACTGCCACGGCCACGGCACCCACGTCGGCGGGATCGCCGCGGGCAGGACGTACGGCGTCGCCAAGGAGGCCCGGCTCGTGGCGGTGCGGGTCCTCGACTGCCAGGGCTCGGGGACCACCGCGGGGGTCGTCGCGGGCGTCGACTGGGTCACGAAGAACGCGGTGAAGCCCGCCGTGGCCAACATGAGCATCGGCGGCCCGGCCAGCGACGTCCTCGACAACGCCGTGCGCAACTCGATCCGCTCCGGCGTCACCTACGCCGTCTCCGCGGGCAGCGGCGCCATGTCCGGCGGGGCCTGCTCCAACTCGCCGTCCCGCATGCCGGAGGCGATCACCGTCGGCGCGAGCAACCAGTCCGACCGGCGCGCCTCCTCCTCCAACTACGGCCCGTGCGTCTCCCTCTTCGCGCCCGGCGTACAGATCCCGTCGGCCTGGAAGGACAGCGACACCGGCACCAACACCATCAGCGGTACGTCGATGGCGACGGCCCACGTGACCGGTGCGGCCGCGCTCCACCTCGCCTTCCGGCCGACGGACACCCCGGCCGAGGTCAAGCGGGGCATCGTCGACAACGCCACCATGGGCGTGCTCCAGGGCAGTCCGCCGGTGGTGCCCAACAAACTGCTCTACACGCTCTATCTGCCGTAGACCTGGCTGCCGTAGAGCTGTCTGCCGTGGACCACACCCGGCGGACCCGGGCCCGCCGGGTGTGGTCCGGGCGCGCCGCCGGCGACTGGACTGGAGCGCGGGGCGGACGGGGTGTTTGACTCTGCCCCGTCCCTCTGACCTCCACCTGTACGGGAGCGGCGATGTTCGTCAAGATCTGTGGCCTCCGGGAGCCGGCGCACGTGGCGGCGGCGGTCGACGCGGGCGCGGACGCCATCGGCTTCGTGCTCACGCCGAGCCCGCGCCGGATCACGCCCGACCGCATGCGCACCCTGGTCGCCGACGTGCCCCCGCACGTGCTGACCGTGGCGGTCCTCGCGGGGGCGTCGCCCGCACAGGTCGCCGAGGCGGTCGACGGCACCGGCGTGGCCGCCGTACAGCTGCACGGCGACGCCTACACGACCCGTGACTACGCCGCCGTGCGCGACCTGCCGCTGCGCCTGGTCCGCGCGGTGTCCGGCACCGGCGGGGCGGACCTGGTCTCCGGCAGCCACGGCGAGGAGCTGCTGATCGTCGACGCGCCGCGGCCCGGCTCCGGCGAGCCGTGGGACTGGGCCGCGCTCGCCGGTCGTGCCGAGGGCCGCTGGCTGCTCGCCGGCGGGCTCGGCCCCGGCAACGTGCGCGCGGCGGTGACGGACACGCGGGCCTGGGGCGTGGATGTGTCCAGCGGCGTGGAGAGCCGTAGGGGAGTGAAGGACACCGGGCTCATCCGGGAGTTCGTCGCCGCCGCCCGCGGGGACTGAGGCGGGCGGTTCACCGCGCCGCCTCGGCGAGCGCCTCGACGGCCGCGGTCAGGACGTCGCGCGAGTGCGGGGCGTACCCGATCACCACGGCGGGCGAGGGCGGTGGACAGGCGAGCGCGAATTCGCTGATGCCGCGCGCCATCACGCCCGCGTTCTGGATCGTCCGGGCCATGAGGGGTTCCTCCAGGTGCTCGGGAAAGGAGACGAGTAGGTGCAGGCCTGCCGTGGGCTGGTGCACGGTGGCTTCGGGGAGGCGTGACTCCAGGGCGCCGACGAGTGTTTCGAGGCGCTCGCGGTAGCGCTTGCGCATCCGGCGCAGATGCCGTTCGAGGCGGCCGCTGCGGATGAACTCCGCGTACGCGAGCTGGTCGACGCTGGACCCGCCGAGGTCCTGGCGCGCCCGCACCCGCTCCAGGAGCCCGGCCAGATGCGGCGGCACCGCGAGCCACCCGAACCGCAGGCCCGGCGCGAGCGTCGAGCTGACCGAACCGGCGTAGACCACGTGGTCGGGCGCCGAGTTCTGCAAGGACGCGGGCCGCTCGGATCTGTCGAACCAGAACTCCCCGTCGTAGTCGTCCTCGATGACGATGCCGCCGACGTCCCGCGCCCAGGAGACAAGCGCCGCCCGGCGTGCGGGCGAGAGCACGACGCCGCTGGGGAACTGGTGCGTGGGCGTGGTCAGGACGGCCCTGGTGTCGCCGCGCGCGAGGGAGTCGACCACCAGGCCCTCGCCGTCCACCGGGACCGGCACCGCCCGCAGCCCGGCCTCCTCGATGACACGGCGCTGCCCGGGATTGCCGGGGTCCTCCACGGCGAGGGCGCGCACCCCGAGGTCGCGAAGGAGCAGGCACAGCAGCGTCAGGCCCTGTGCGAAGCCCGCGGTGACCATCAGGCACTGGGGCGTGGTCCGCACGGCCCGCACCCGGCCGATGTGGGCCGCGATCTCCTCCCGCGCCTGGAGCACGCCCGCGAGCGGCGGATACTCCAACTGCTCGGGGCCGGTGGTCTGGAGGACCTGCCGCAGACACGCGAGCCACTCCCGTCTGGGGAAAGCGGTGACATCGGCGGGGCCGGAGCGCAGGTCCCTGCGGGCCGGGCCCTCGATGCGGCCGGGAGCGGGTCCGCGGGGCCGCGCGGGGCCCGGCACGGCGGAGCCCGGCCCCGGCTCGGCGACCCGGGTGGAGGAGCGGTCCACGGAGTGGAGATAGCCCTCGGCCGTGAGCTGCTGATAGGCCTCGACCACCACGCTGCGGGAGAGCTGCAGGTCGGCCGCGAGGCGGCGGCTCGACGGCAGCGGCGCGCCCGGCCGGAGCAGGCCGGTCGTGATCATGTGCTTGATGGCGGTGCGGAGTTGTTCATGAAGGGGCTCGACCGCCGAGCGGTCGATCGACAGTTGAAGGTGCCACGACATCTGGTATGCGCTTTCCTTTCCCAGGTGGACTGGTTCCCCCGAAAGGGTCCGGCTTTACTAGGACGCGGGGCGAAGCCCATACGTTCCTGGAATCCATGTGTTCCGTTTCTTCACAACGGTCACGGCGGGGCGGCCGGTCTATCCGGTGGGCGCTAATGCATTTTCTCGGCGGGCGGGACTGATTCCTGCCTGCCCCCGGATCCGAGGACGCGGCGCTTCCGCGGGGGCGCGCGCCGTTCCTCGATGCTGCCAGGGGGCAACACAAGTGGAAGGCTTGGGGGAAGCCAGAATGCTGGGGACGACGACGCCTGACGGGCGGTCACAGGACGGTACGACGGTCGCGATTGTCGGCCTTGGCTACACGGGGCTGCCGCTGGCCGTCGCGTTCGCCGAGGCCGGCTTACGGACCATCGGCTACGACATCGACGAGGAACGGGTCCGGTCTCTCGCCGCGTTCTCCTCCTACCTTCCGGACGTCGCCGACGCCCAGCTGCTCGCGGTGAGCGACCACCTCGGCGTGACATCGCGTGCCGAAATGCTGGACGCGGCGGACACTTTTGTCATCTGTGTACCCACGCCGACGACCGATAAGGGAAAAGCGGATCTTCGTCATGTGAATGCCGCCGCTGACGTGGTGTCCGGATATGTGCACGAGAACTCCCTCGTCGTCCTGCAATCGACGGTCCCGCCCGGCACGACTTCGGCGCTCGCGGACCGGATCGGAGAACGCACGGGGCTCACGCCGGGGCGCGAATTCCATGTGGCGATGGCGCCGGAGCGCATCAATCCGGCTTCCGGTGGAAAGTGGACCCTGCGCAACACTCCGCGGGTGATAGGGGGTTTGACCTCGGAATGCACGCGCCGTGCTGCACTGCTGTTCGGGCGTATCACCGATTCCGTCTTCCCGGTCGGCACAGCCGAGACGGCGGAGGTGGCGAAAGCGTTTGAGAACACCTTCCGTCTGGTCAATATCGCACTGACCTACGAACTCGCCGACCTGTGCGACCTCGCCGGGGCGTCCGCCCGCGAAGTCATCGAGGCGGCCGCCACCAAGCCGTACGGCTTCCTGGCCCACTGGCCGGGGCCCGGCGTCGGCGGCGAGTGCATCCCCGTCGACCCGCTGTTCCTCAAGGACTACGCCTACTACGGCGGCGTGGCCATGCCCCTGCTCGAAGCCGCGCACCGGCAGGTGCGACAGCGGCCGCAGCGCGTCGTCGACCGACTGGCCGACCTGCTGCGCGCCAAGGGCGGGGACCTCGCGGGCAGCCGGGTCCTGGTCGCCGGCGTCACCTACAAGCCGGGCGTCGCCGACACCCGCAACGCCCCCGGCCTCGACGTCGTCCGCGAACTGCGCAGGCGGTCCGCCAAGCCCCGCTACACCGACCCGTTCCTGCCCGAACTGGTCGTGGACGGCGAGCCCGTGGAGCGGGCCGACTGGATCCGCGAGTCGGTCGCCGCCCACGACTGCGTCGTCCTCGTCACGCCGCACAGGGAGCTCCTCGACCGCCCCCTGTGGTACGCGGCGCCGCTGGTCCTCGACACCTGGCAGACGCTGCCGCGCGGAGACGGGATCCACCACCTGTGAGCGCGTCGCCCGATCCCGACGCGACACTGCGTGCCGCCGCCCGGGAGGCGGCCGCGGGCCGGGACCTCGACGGGGAACTCGCCGAGGTCACCGCCCGTGCCCTCCTCGCCGACGGGGCCGGCGACGCGGCGGCCGCCGCGCTCCTGACCGCGCTCGCCCGCAAGGGGCACGCCGCGGGCGAGGTCGCGGCCCTGGTGCGGGTCGTCCTGGCCGCCGCCCCTCATGTGCCGTGGGACGGCACCGCGACGGCGGACCTGGTGGGAACGGGCGGCGACGGCTCGGGCTCCGTGAACCTGTCCACGCTCGCCGCGCTGGTGGCCGTCGCCGGGGGCGCCACCGTGGCCAAGGCGGGCAACCGGGCCACCACCAGCGCCTGCGGGAGCGCCGACCTCCTGGAGGCACTCGGCGTGCCCATCGCCCCGGGGCCGCTCGGCATCGCCGGGTCCCTGCTGCGGCACCGGTTCGCCTTCATCCACACGCCCGCGCTGCACACGGCCGTCGGGCGCTGGACGCGCCTGCGCAGGCGCCTCGGCATCCGGACCCTTTTCAACCTCTCGGGCCCCCTGTCGAACCCCGTCGCCGACGGCCCCCGCCTGATCGGCGTCGCGGACCCGCGTGAGCAGGACGTGCTCGCCGAGGCGGCCCACCTGCTCGGGCACCGCCGCACCTGGGTCGTGCGCGGCGGCGAGGGCCTGGACGAGGTCAGCACCGCGTGCCCCACCCGCGTCCTCGAAGTGACCGGCAGCGGCGTGCGGCCGAGCGTCATCGACCCGGCGGAACTGCCGGTGCGCCCCGCCCGCGTCGCCGACCTGAAGGGCGGGGACACGGCGCGCGCCGCCGCACTCGCCGAAGCCCTCCTTTCCGGCACCGCACCGGACGCCCTGCGCGACGCCGTCGCCGCCAACGCCGGCGTACTCCTGCGGCTCACCGGGCACGCCGCCGACCTCGTGGACGGCGTCGGCAGGGCCCGCGACGCGCTCGCGTCGGGCGCGGCGCTGCGGCTCCTCGACGCCCTGCGCGCGCCGCAACGGCACGGCCCCGCTGTGCACCCCACCCCAACCGACACCGAGGAACCCCTCCATGCATCTCGATGAAATCGTCGCGCGCAAACGCGAGTTCTGGCGCGCGGGCGGCCATCCGGTGCCGACCGGAAGCCGCCGCCGTCCGGCCGTGCCCGGACGCTTCCGCACCGCCCTGCGCAGGCCCGACGTGTCCGTGATCGCCGAGGTGAAGCCGAAGTCACCGTCCAAGGGCGACCTCTGGCCCGCGGAGAAGGCCGTGCCGCTGGCCACGGCGTACGCCGAGGGCGGTGCCCGGGCCGTCTCCGTGCTCGCCGACGAGCCGTTCTTCGGCGGCTCGCCCGCCCTCGTGGCCGAGGTGCGGGCCGCCGTCGAACTCCCCGTCCTGTTCAAGGACTTCGTCGTCGACACCCGGCAGGTCACCCTCGCGCACGCCTGCGGAGCCGACGCCGTCCTCGTGATCGTCCGGTCCCTCGACGACGCCGAGCTCGCCGACATCCTCGGCGCCGCCCGCGACCTCGGCCTCGATGCGCTCGTGGAGACCTTCACCGCCACCGAGATCGACCGCGCCGTGACCGCGGGCGCCGACCTCGTCGGCGTCAACAACCGGGACCTGCGCACCTTCTCCGTGGACCTGGACAACTCCGCCCGACTGCGCGACGGCATCCCCGAGGACGTCGTCACGGTCAGCGAGAGCGGCCTGCGCCACCGCGCCGACGTGACCCGGATCGGTGCGCACGGCTTCGACGCCTGCCTCGTCGGCGAGACCCTGCTGACCAGCGGGTCCCCGGCCGACGCGGTCCGTGACCTGACGGGCGTCCCGGTCCGCCGCACGGCGAGGGAGGCGCGGACGTGAACGGGGCCGAGGGCATGTTCGGGGGCCACGGCGGCCAGTTCGTCGCGGAGACCCTGGTCCGCCCCCTTGAGGAGTTCCGGCAGGCGTACGAGCAGGCCCGCGACGACCCTGCCTTCGTCGCCGAACTCGACGGCCTCCTCGCGGAGTTCGCGGGGCGGCCCACACCGCTGACGCGTTTGCGCAGGCTCGGCACCGCGGACGGCGTGACGCTGTGGCTCAAGCGGGAGGACCTCACGCACACCGGCGCCCACAAGATCAACAATTGTCTGGGGCAGGCGCTCCTCGCCGCCCGGATGGGGTGCAAGCGGATCGTCGCCGAGACCGGCGCCGGACAGCACGGCGTGGCCGTCGCCGCGGTGTGCGCCTACCTCGGCCTCGACTGCGTGGTCTACATGGGCGTCGCGGACGCCCGCAGGCAGGAGCCCAACCTGCGCCGGATGCGGCTGCTCGGCGCCGACGTGCGGCTCGTGGAGACCGGCAGCGCCACCCTCCGGGAGGCCATCAACGCCGCGATCAGGGACTGGCTCGCGCACCCCGGCGACACGCACTACCTCCTCGGCTCCGCCGTCGGCCCGCACCCGTACCCGACGATCGTCGCGCGGTTCCAGTCCGTCATCGGGCGCGAGGCGCGGCGCCAGATCCTGGACGCCGCCGGGCGCCTGCCCGACGCCGTCGTCGCCTGCGTCGGCGGTGGCAGCAACTCCATCGGCACGTTCCGCGCGTTCCTCCACGACCCCGTCCGGCTCGTCGGCGCGCAGGCCGCGGGCGACGGCACCGGCCACGCCGGACGGCACGCGGCACCGCTGCTGCGCGGCACCCCCGGCGTGCTCCAGGGCACCCGCACCTACCTGCTCCAGGACGACCACGGCCAGATCCTCGACACCCACTCCATCGCGCCCGGCCTCGACTACCCCGCGGCGGGCCCCGAACACGCCCAGCTCAAGGACGCGGGCCGGGTCGAGTACGTGGGCGTGGACGACGACGAGGCCCTGGACGCCTTCGCCGCCCTCAGCAAGGAGGAGGGCATCATCCCCGCCCTGGAGTCCGCGCACGGCCTGGCCGCGGCGCTCCGCCTGGCACCCGAACTCCCGGACGGCGCCCACGTGGTGGTGACGCTGTCCGGGCGCGGGGACAAGGACCTCGCCACCGCCGTCGCGGCCCTGGACACGCGGGCGGACACCGCACCGGACGCGTACATGGTGTCCGCCGCCGGAGCGCACGCGTCCCGTACAGAGCCGGGAGACGACCGCCCATGACCCGTATCGCCGAGGCCTTCGACGCCGCCGCCGAGCGCGGCGAGACCGCCCTGGTCGCCTACCTGACCGCCGGGTACCCCACGCCGGACGACACCGTCCCGCTCATCCACGCCGCCGCCGACGCCGGAGCCGACGTCGTCGAACTCGGCGTCCCCTTCACCGATCCGATGGGCGACGGCCCCGTGATCCAGGAGTCCAGCCGCGTCGCCCTCGCCCAGGGCACCACGATCGGCACCGTCCTGCAGCTGGTGGCCCGGGCCCGGCAGGACGGGGTCACCGTGCCGATCGTCCTGATGGGCTACTACAACCCCTTCCTGCACTACGGCCTTGAGCAGCTGGTCAAGGACGCCGCGGGCGCCGGGGCCGACGGGTTCGTCGTCCCCGACCTGCCCCCGCACATGGCCGACGAGCTGCGCGCTCACGCCGGGCCCGCCGGGCTCGCGACGGTGTTCTTCGCCGCCCCCGGCAGCGCGGACGAGCGGATCCGGTACACCGCCGAGTGCTCCACGGGATTCCTCTACTGCCTGGCCGCCGAGGGCGTGACCGGCGAGCGCGCCGAGCTCGACCCGCGGCTCACCGACTTCCTCGGCCGGGTCAAGGCCCGCGCCCGGGTGCCGCTCGCGGTGGGCTTCGGCATCTCCACACCCGCCCACGTACGCGCCCTGCGCGGGCACGCCGACGGCGTGATCGTGGGCAGCGCCCTGCTGCGCCGCATCGGCGCCGCGCCGGACGCGGCCGGGCGCGTCGCCGCCACCCGCGAGCTGATCGCGGAGCTGAAGGAGGCCGCACGGTGAGCGACACCGCCCGGGAGCTCCCCGGGGAACACATACCGGTCATCGTGGGATACGGCCGCGCAGGCCGCGAGCTGCACCACCACTGTCTGCGCGGGATCACCGGGGGCGACGGACCGCGGGTCCTCGCGGTCGACCCCCGACGTCCTGACCGACTCCCCGCGCACACCCGGTGGTTCCCCACCCTCGACGAGGCTCTCGCCGAGGTCGACCCCGCCCGCGCGGTGGCCCACGTCACCACCCCGGCCGCCGCCCACGAGGCGCTGGTACGCCGCCTCGCCGACCGCGGGCTGCGCCGGATCGTGGTGGAGAAGCCCCTGGCGGACTCGGTGGCCGGGGCCCGCCGCATCGCCGCGGTCGCGCGCACCGGAGTCCAGGTCCTGCCCGTCGGCGTCTGGCCCTCCAGCACCGTGACCGAGCGCGTCCGCGCCTGCGTCGCCGACGGCGGCATCGGCACGCCCGTCGCCCTCCACATGGAGCAGAGCAAACCGCGCTTCCGGCGCGCCCTCATGGACAGCCACACGTCCGCCCTCCAGGTCGAGCTGCCCCACCAAGTGCTGCTCGCCCTGCATCTGCTCGGCCCGGCGGTCGGCCTGGAGGAGGCCGAACTGTGGGGGATGCCGCGGCCGACGGGCGACCCCCTGCCCGGCATGGGCGGCGGACGGCTCACCCTGCGCCACGCCTCGGGAGCCACCAGCACGCTCGTCTCGGACCTCACCTCACCCGTCCGCGTACGCACCCTGACCCTGACCGGCACCATCGGGCGGATCGTGGCGCACTACCCCGTGTCCGACGCCGACGACGTCGGACAGCTCCATCTGCCCCGGCGCGCGGGCCGGGTGCTCGTCCACGACGCGCCGCTGACCCAGTTCCTCGCCGCGGCCTACCGCTGGTTCGCCGACGAGGGACCGCCGCCGCCCGGCAGCCTCGACGACCACCTGCAGACCGTGGAGCTGCTCGCCTCCGCCGCGCGGCGCACCGGATCCGCGCCGGCCACCGAGGGCACCGGACCCCCACAGGTCGAGGCCGCCACCGAGGGCACCGGCCCCGCATCGACCGACGAGGTGATGACCCCGTGCTGAACCAGCCCGCCCTGAAGGACACCCTGGTGACACAGCAGCCGACCCGCGCCCCCGCCGCCCCCGCCTCTGCCTCCGCCGACGACGGCCCCCGGGTGCCCTTCTTCTCCGGAGCGGCCTCGATCCGCCGCGACTGGCCGCGCCTCGAACCACGCCTGCGCGCCATCGCCGCCACGGGCCGGTTCACCTCGGGAGAGGAAGTCGCCCGCCTCGAAGACGAGTTGTGCGCCTACACCGGCGCGGGGCACGTCGCCCTGGTGGGCAGCGGCACCGACGCCCTGACACTGATGCTGCGGGCCACCGGCATCGGCCCCGGCGACGAGGTCATCGTGCCCGCGTACTCGTTCTTCGCCACGGCGTCCTCGGTGCTGCACGCCGGTGCCGAGCCCGTCATGGTCGACGTCCTGCCCGACTCGTACGCCCTCGACCCGGAGCGGGCCGCGCGGGCGATCACCCCGGCCACCAAGGCGATCATGCCGGTGCACCTCTTCCACCAGACCGCCGACATGGCGCCCCTGTGCGAACTGGCCGAGGACCGCGGGCTCCTGCTCGTCGAGGACAGCGCCGAGGCCATCGGGATGCGCGTCGACGGGCGGCACGCCGGTCTGTTCGGCACCGCGGGCGTCCTGTCGTTCTTCCCCACGAAGACGCTCGGCGCCCTCGGTGACGCCGGTGCCGTCCTCACCGACGACGGCGAGCTCGACGCGCGCGTCCGGCGGCTGCGCGTGCACGGCCAGAGCGCGGACGGCTCGTACGAGCATCTGGAGCTGGGCTGGAACAGCAGGGCGGACGAGGTCCAGGCCGCCGTCCTGCGCACCCGCCTCGAGCACCTGGACGAGGACATCGCGCGCCGGGCCGAGCTCGCCGCCCGGTACGACAAGGAGCTGAGCGGCCTGGCGCCGTTCCTGCGGACACCCCGCCAGGCGCCCGCCCGGCGGCCCAGCAATCTCGTCTGGTACGTGTACCTCATCGAGACGGACCGGCGCGACGCACTGGTCGCGCACCTCGCCCGGCACGGCGTGGAGACGGAGGTCTACTACCCGCGGCCGCTGCCCGAACAGCCCTGCCTGGCAGGACGGCGCGGGGCCCGGCACCCCGTCCCCGTGGCCACGGCCGCGAGCCGCCGGGCCGTGGCGCTCCCGCTCTACCCCGACCTCACGGAGGAACAGGTGGCGTACGTCTGCTCGGTGATCCGCGCGTTCCCCAAGGACGGAGGCGGACGATGACCGTACAGGTGCCCTTCGCCGCGTTCGACCAGCGGTTCGCCGACTGGGCCGACGCGCTCGTGGACTCCGTCGCCGAGGTCGCCGCCGCCGACGAGTTCATCCTCAAGTCCCGCGTGGCGTCCCTGGAGTCCGCGATCGCGGAGCGGGCCGGAGTCCGGCACGCGATCGCCTGTGCCAACGGCACGGGGGCGCTGACGCTGATCCTGACCGCCCTCGGAGTCGGACCCGGGGACGAAGTCGTCACGCCCGCCTTCTCGTTCATCTCGTCGGCCAGCGCCATCGCCCTTGCCGGGGCGCGGCCCGTCTTCGCCGACGTCACACCGGACTCGATGGCGCTCGCGCCGGAGGCCGCCGCGGGCGCCCTGACCTCCCGGACGAAGGCGCTGCTTCCGGCCCACCTGTTCTGCTACACCGCCCCGATGGCGGCCCTGCGGGACCTCGCGGAGCGGGAGGGCCTGCACCTGGTGGAGGACAGTGCGGTCACCCTGGGCGGCACGGTGGACGGCCGGGCCACCGGCAGTTGGGGCGCCGCCGGGGTGTTCTCCTTCTTCCCCGCCAAGCCCCTCGGCGGCTGCGGCGACGCGGGCATGGTCGTCACCGACGACGACGCGCTCGCCGCGGCGTGCCGGGCGCTGCGCAACCACGGCCAGGTCGAGCGGTTCCGGCACGACCTGCTCGGCTTCAACTGCCGCATGGACGAGGTCATCGCCGCGTTCCTGCTGCGCCGCCTCGCCGACTTCGACCAGCAGACCGCCGCCCGCAGGGCGCTCGCCGAGCGCTACAGCTCCCGCCTGCGCGCCCTCGGCCCCGCGGTCGTCGTGCCGCCGGACGGCCATACGGGCCGCGCCGTGTACACGTACGTCGTCCGGGCTGCCGAGCGCGACGCGCTGCGGGACTTCCTCGCCCGGCGCGGCATCGAGACGGTGGCGTCCTACCCGACGCCGCTGCACCTCCAGCCGGTCTTCGCGCACCTCGGGCACGGCCCCGGGGACTTCCCCCACGCCGAGCGCCTGGCCCGCGAGTGCCTCGCGCTGCCCCTGTATCCGGAGCTCCCACTGGAGGTGGCCGACCGCGTGGCGGACGCGGTCGCGGACTTCGCGGGGGCGGGGGCGTGAGCGGGATGCGGGACGCCGAGGAGAAGCCGGACGCCGAGGGGAAGCAGGACGCGGAGGGGAAGCAGGACGCGGAGGGGAAGCCGGACGCCGACGGCATCCGGCTCTGCGGAATCGGCGACGAGGCCGCCGTCGGCCTCGAAGGCCAGCTGCGCATCCACGCCGACCTCGGCATGACCGGGATCGAGCTGCGCACCGTGGACGGCCGCGGCGCCCACCAGTGGAGCGCCTCCGAGGCCGAGCGGATCGCCGCGGCCGTCGCCGACGCCGGGCTCGCCGTGCCCGTCCTCGACACCCCCATCGGCAGCTGGGCCGTCACCGTCGCCGACGACTTCGACCACGAACTCAAGATCCTCCGCCGCGCGGCGGCGCACGCGGCGCTCCTCGGCTGCGACCGGCTGCGGGTGATGTCCTACCCCAACGACGGCAGACCCGACGCGCTGTGGCGCGCGGCGGCGCTGCACCGGATGCGGGAGCTGAACCGGCGGGCCCGGGACGCGGGCGTGACCCTGCTGCACGAGAACTGCCACGGCTGGGCCTCCCAGAGCGCCGCGCACACCCTGGAGCTGCTCCAGGAGGTCGACGGCGTCCGCCTGGTCTTCGACGTCGGCAACGGCCTCGCGTACGGGTACGAGGCGCCCGCCTTCCTGGCCGACGTGCTGCCGTACGTGGACCACGTGCACATCAAGGACGGCACCCGCGGGGACGGTGCATCCGACGGCGCATCCGACGGTGCGTCGGACGGCGCGGCGGGGCCGGTCTTCGGGCTCCCGGGGGACGGCGACGCCGAGGTCGCCACCTGCCTGCGCATGCTCCGGGACGGCGGCTACCGCGGCTGGTACAGCCTCGAACCGCATGTGGCGCACATCCCGCACCTGAACGTGAGCGGCGACCCGGCCCGCCTGGAAGCGGGGTACCGCGCGTGCGCGGAACGCTTCGCGGCGCTGGCGCGGGCGGAGTGGGCGCGGCCGAGGCCGGAGGCGGCCCATGGCTGAGCGCGCCGCACACCCCGCCGAGCCCGTCGCCTCCCTCACCGAGCCCGTGCGCCTGTCCGCCGACGACCTGGAGTGGCTGCTCGCCCTCATGGACGTACCGAGCGTCTCGCCCCTGGAAGGCGGTGACCCCGCAGCGGCAGCCGCCGCCCAGCGCGTCGTCGCGCAGGGCGCCACGGCGCGGGGATTCTCCATCCGCCGCATGAGCCACCCGTCCGTGGAGCACCTCACGGACACCGTCACACCGCTGCCCGTGCTGCGGGCCGCCGCCGACCCCGCGTTCCTGGAGGGCCAGCCCTCCCTGGTGCTCGGCATCGGCCGGCCCGCGGCGGAGAGCCACCGCGTCGTCCTCAACTTCCATGTGGACACGGTCGGGCCGCACGTCCCGCCGCGCCTGGACGGCCGGGTGCTGCGCGGGCGCGGCGCCGTGGACGACAAGGGCCCCGGCGTGGCCGCCGCGGTCGGCGTCGCGGCCGCGTACGCCGCCGCGCCGTGGCTGCGGGACACCGTGGAGGTGCAGCTGGCCGCCGTGCCCGGCGAGGAGGGCGGCGCCATGGGGGTGTACGGGACCCGCTGGCTGGTGGAGTCCGGCGTCACCGGACGTCTGATGCTCTTCGCCGAGCCGACCGGGCTCAGGGTCCTGGACGCGTGCAGCGCGACCATGACGCCGGTGCTGCGCGTGACCGGCACCGACACCACGGACGACCACCCGGCGGACGGCCACAACGCCACCCTGGCGCTCGGCTTCCTCGCCTGCCACCTGGGCCGCGAACTCGACCGCGCGGCCCGGGACTCGGGCGCCAAGGTGTGCGTCGCCGGAGTCCGCACCGGCACCGCGCACAACCGCGTGTACGGCTCCGGCGAACTCCTGTTGAACATCGCCTACTTCGACACCGCGACCGGTCAGCGCCTGGCCGCGGAGGTGGAACGCCTGACCGCCGAGGCGGGCAAGCGGTTCGCCGACCGCTTCGCGGGCACCGCCGTCGCCGGGCGCGTCGCCGCCGACTGGGACCGCGTCGTCGGCCTGGAGTGGCGCAAGCGCGGCCTGCCCGCCCTCGCCAACCGCGACGCCGCGATGGAGGCGCTGCTCGCCGCGTGCGGGCTGCCCCGGCACGACGGCGTCGCCGACGGCACCGCGTTCACCTGCGACGCCATCTGGGCGGCGGCGCCCGGCCGCTACGTGGCGGTGTGCGGCCCGGGCAGCCTCGACGGCAACGGCGCGCACACCCCGCACGAGCACGTCGCCCTCGACGACCTCGACGCCTACGCGACCCGGGTCCGTGACCTGGTCCTGCGGTTCGGCAGGCACGTGGGAACAGCGGACACGTAAGAACACACGATCAGTGAGCAGTGAGCAGTGAGCAGTGAGCAGTGAGCAGTGAGAAAGGAAACGGGGGAACAGCTGATGGTGATGCATCTGGCGGTGCACCGGCACCGCGATCTCGCGCGGGCCCTGCTGACCGCGGCGGGCCTGCCCGACGAGGCGGCGGGGACCGCGGCCGACGTGGTCTGCTACGCCGACCGGCACGGCTATCCCACGCACGGCCTCAAGGCCCTGGTGAACATGTACGTCCCGTGGCTGCGCGGCGGTCGCGTCGACGCGGCCGCACGGCCCCGCGTGGTCGCGGGCACCGGCGCGGTGACCGTCCTCGACGGCGCCCACGGGCTCGGCGTGGTCGTGATGACGCGGGCCACCGACCTGGCGGCGGACACCGCACGGCGCCTCGGCGTCGGCGTCGTGGCGGTCCGCCGCAGCTCGCACTTCGGCGCCGCGGGCTTCTACACGCACCGGCTCTCCCAGGCGGGCCTGGCCGGGATCGCCATGACCAACTGCGGCGCGCAGGGGGTCATTCCGCCGCTCGGCGGGGCGCGGCGGCTGCTCGGCACCAACCCGCTGTCCGCCGCGGTGCCCGTCGACGACCGGCCGCCGTTCGTGCTCGACATGAGCACCACCGTGGTGGCGACCGGCCGCGTCAAGGCGGCGCTGCAGGCCGGTGAGGACGTGCCGCAGGGCTGGCTCATCGGCGCCGACGGCTCCGACGTGACCGACCCGAAGGCGTACTTCGAAGGGGAGGCGGACGTGCCGTGGCTGGGCGGCCGCCTGGCGACCGGCGCCGCCAAGGGGTACGGCCTCGGGCTCCTCGTGGACCTGTTGTGCGGGCCGTTCGCGGGCGCCGACTTCGGGCCGCGCGCCGAAGCCCTCACCAGGACCGCACCGGCCGAGGACCGCAACGTCGGACACCTGGTCATCGCCCTGGCCCCGGCCGCCTTCGGCGACCCCGGCGCCATCCTCAAGGACGCGGGGGAGCTCCTCGACACCGTCGCCGCGTGCCCGCCCGCCGCCTACGCGGACGACGTCACCTACCCCGGGGCCCCGGAGGCCGCCCGTGCCGCGGCGGCGGACAAGGAAGGGGTCCCGGTGTCCCTGGAAGTGGCCGAGGCGATCGTGGACCTCGCGACGGAACTCGACGTCCCGGTGCCCCCGGAGCTGCGCTCCGCCGTGGTGGGGGCGGTGCGCCGATGAAACTCGCGATGCTCGGCCTCGGCGCGATCTCGCCGTACTTCCTGCGGGCGATCGAGGCCGACCCGGCGCTCGAACTCACCGGCGTCTGCGACCTGGACGCCGACAAGCTCGCCCCCTTCGCCGACCGGGGGACCGCGTGCTTCACCGACTTCACGGAGCTGCTCGACGCGGGCACGGCGGAGGCCGTCGTCGTCACGCTGCCGAACGACGTCCACGCACCGGCGGTCCTCGCCGCCCTGGAGCGGGGCGTGCACGTCTGCTGCGAGAAGCCGCTCGCCATCGCGTCGGCCGACGCCGACGCGATGGAGACGGCCGCCCGCCGCGCCGGAGCCACCCTCTTCACCGCGTTCCACCGCCGCTACAACACGAACCTGCGCACCCTCGCCCAGCACCTGCCGAGGGACCGGCAGGACATCGTCCGCGTCACCGCCCGCTACCACGAGAACATCGCCGAGCACACCGGCGGCGAGCAGTGGTACCTCGACCCCGCGCGGTGCGGCGGCGGCTGCCTCATCGACAACGGGCCCAACGCGCTCGACGCCGTGCGCCACCTCGTCGGCCCGCTCGCCCTGCGGGACGCCACGCTGGGAGACGTGCGCTCCGGCGCGGAGTTCTACGCGAAGCTCTCCCTGGACGCCGGCGGGGTGCCGGTGGAGGTCGAGCTCGACTGGGCCCTGGACACGGGGGAGATCAAGGACGTCGTGGTCGAGCTGGGCGACGGCCGGACGCTGGCCGCGGACATGCTCGCGGGCTTCGACGGCTTCAAGGCGTCCCTCGACCACGAGTACACGGGAATCCTCGCGCAGTTCCGCAGGGCCGTGGCGGCGGGCCCGCACTGGCACGACCCGGGCCCCGCGCTCGTCCGGCTCGTCGAGGAGGCGTACGCGGTGGGCCGCGCCAAGGAGCTCAGGCTGCGCATGACCGCGAAGGAACCGGTGTCCGCGCGGGTGGTGAAGCTGCTGTTCCACAGCCGGGACGACCGCGGCATGCGCCTGTCGCCGTGGGCGTCGCGCTGCGTCGCGGCCGGTGAGGTCCACGAGCTGGTCACCACCGTGGACCGCCCGCGGAGCCCCGGCGACGAGGTGAACCGCGTGGGCTTCCTCGGGTTCGCGGAGTTCACCGCCGCGACCGTCGTCCAGCGGGGCGACGAGGTCCTGGCGGGCGACCGGTACCTGGGCACGGTCAGCGGCTTCGACGAGTGCCACGCCCCCAACCACTACAACATCCTCATCGACACCGACCGCGTGCTCGGCGCCGCCGACATCGACCTGCGCGTGGGGGATCACATCCACTTCACGGAAGGGCCACAGTAGGAGCGGGAACTCCACCTGATGCCCGGAGAGGGAGCGGCATGAGCGGTACGAGCAGGAACACGGGCGTCCTGTACGGCGTCGCGGCCATGACGGTGGTCGGCAGTTCGGCGGCCGTGCTCGCCGGGATCGCCGACTACCCGACCTTCGGCGGCCAGGCCCTGCGCTACGCCGGGGCCACGCTGGTCCTCCTGGTGATCCTGTGGCTGCGGCGCGTACACCATCTGCGGCTCACCGGGCGGGAGTTCGGCAGGCTGACCCTGCTCGCCGGGACCGGTCTCGCCGGGTTCAACGTCTGCTACGTGGAGGCGGTCCGGCACGGCGACCCCGCCAGCGTCGGCGCGATCATCGGCGGTGTCCCGATCGTCCTCGCCGTCCTCGACCCGCTGCTGCGGCACCGGGCGCCGAGCGTGCGCCTGGTGGCCGCCGCGCTGGTGGTGAGCGGGGGCGTCGCGCTCACGCAGGGGTTCGGCGGCGGCAGCGTCGTGAGTCTGCTGTGGGCGGTCGGCGCGCTTGCGGGCGAGGTCGCGTTCTCGCTGCTCGCCGTGCCGGTCCTGCCGCGGCTCGGGCCGATGCGGGTGTCCGCCTACGCCGCCGCGCTGTCCGTGCCGCTGCTGCTCGTGGCGGCCGCGATCGCCGACGGGGGCGGCGCGCTGCCCCGGCCGACGGCGAAGGAGGCCGTCGCGCTCGCCTATCTGGCGGTGGTGGTCACCGCGCTCGCCTTCGTCATGTGGTACGCCGCCGTGTCCTCGCTCGGCGCGGACCGGGCCGGTCTGTGCGCGGGCCTGGCCCCGGCCAGCGCGGTCCTCGCGGCCTGGCTCCTCGGCACCGGATCCCCGAACGCGGCCGACGTGGCCGGCGCCCTGCTCGTCGGCTGCGGCGTGATCCTCGGCCTGGCTCCCGCCCGCCGCACACCGCCGGACGGGTCGATCCGAACGCCCGATCCCGGATCGACCCGGCCGTCCGCCACGTACTGAGCACGTACCGGCTACCTACCGGCTGGGCAGGCGCTACTTGCTGACGGCGAAGCGCATCAGCGCGTGCTCGTCGCCCTGCTTGATCTTTCCGGTCTCGTTGATCACCTGGAGCTTCCAGCCCCCGCCGTCCCGTATCGCCTTCGCCACGGCGCAGCCGTTGTCGGTGGTGAGCAGGCTCGGCCAGATGTCGGCGACCTGCTGCGAGCTGCCGCCCGTCGCGTCGTACACCTTGAAGCTGATGTTCCGCGCCTTCTGGAAGGAGCTGTGCTTCTTGTACGCGGCGGCGATGAACACGATGGACGTGATGTTGGCGGGGACGCGCTCGAACTCGACGGTCACCGTCTCGTCGTCGCCCGCCCCACGGCCGGTCTGGTTGTCCCCGCTGTGCACCAGCGCGCCGTTGCCCAGCGGGTCGAGGGAGTCGAGTCCGGCGAGGCGCACGGGGTCCGCGCCCTGCATCGCGACGGCGATCAGGTCGAGGTCGGTGCCGGTCTTCTGCCGGAGCTTGCCGATGAGCCCGCCGCTGCTGCCCGCGGTGGGGTCCCAGGACACCCCGATGGACAGATGGGTCACCCCGCCCAGATCCGCCGGGCCGTCTTCCTTCTTGAGCGTGATCATGCGTGGTCCTTTTGGTGGTAAGACTGCTACTCCACACGAATTGTGCCTGGTGCCCTCTTCGCATGATCCACCAGGTCGAACGTACGAAGCGGCAGGTGGGAGCGGTGCCGCGGCGCGGCGGGCGCGGGCGGGGCTCAACTGCCGAGCCCCCACAGCCCCTTGCTCAGCGTGGTGACCCCGCCGGCGAGGGCGAGCAGCAGCACGAGCAGCCGGGCCCGGCCCTCCGGAACGCGCTCCGCGAGGGCCTTCCCGATGACGCCGCCCGCCGCCATCCCGGCGAGGGCGAGGAGCCAGACCGGGGCGCCGAGCCGCGGAACGCCGTTGGACGCGACGGAGAACGCGTTCACCGCGACGCCGTAGAACTGCGCGTTCGGCACGAACTCCCGCACTGTCCAGCCCGCGTTGACCGCGTACAGGGACACCGGAGGGCCGCCCACCCCGGCCGAGGAGTTCATGAACCCGCCCACCGCGCCCGCCACGAGCGCCCCCTTGGCCCCGCGCAGCGCGGCGACCCGCAGGCCCCGCATCACCAGGAGCACCGCCGCGGTCACGAGCAGCCCCATGACGACGAGCAGCACCGGCGCGGGCAGCCGACGGGCGAGCCAGGTCCCGGCGGGCACGGTGCACGCCGCCGCGGCGGTCAACGGCAGCATCGCGGCGAGCCGCACCTGCCGCCAGGTCGCGGCGAGGCCGACCAGGCTGATGGCGCCGGCCCCGCAGTTGGCGAGGACCACGCCGTCGGCGGGGCCGAGCACCAGGACGAGGGCGGGCACCGCCACAAGGGCGAAGCCCATGCCCGTGAGCCACTGCACGGACGCGCCGAGCAGGACGATGCCGCACAGCAGCAGGTCGGCCGCCCACCCGCTCATCACCGGCCGCCCTCAGACGGCGTGACAGGACTCGATCAGGGCCCGCAGCTCGGCGCGCGGTGGATCGGAACGGACGGCGAGGTAGGTGCGCATCTCGGGCGACGGGTTGCGCAGTGGGCGCCAGACCACGCCCGGGACCGGGAGCTGGTCGGCGTGCGGGGCGTAGAAGACCGTCCAGGAGGGCTTGCCGTAGCCGATGGCGGCCAGGGTGTCCTGCGACGTGGTGAACTCGGCGCCGAAGAGCGGCTCGAACCCGGCCTCGCGGCAGGAGCGCGTGACCAGGTCGTACAGCGCCGGATTCCGGGACCGCGCGGAGAGCCGCAGCGGCAGCTCGGCGAGGTCGCGGAGGTCGACGGCGGCGCGCACGGCGAGTTCGTGGCGCGCGGGCAGGGCGACCAGCAGCGGGTCGAGCCACAGCGGGAGCAGTTCCAGCTCCGGTTCGGCGCGCTCGCCGCGCAGGAGCGTCGCGTCCAGGTCGCCGGACCGTACGCGCCGCAGGCGGTCGTCGGTGGTGCCGGTGAGCAGTTCGAGCTGGGCGTGCGGGGCGAGCCGGGCGAACTCGGCGAGGACGGTGTCCAGGCGCGCGCCGAGGCCGGAGCTCGTGCCGAGCCGCAGCGTGGCGGCCCGCTCGGTGCGGACGTCCGCGACGGCGGCCCGCGCACGGGCGAGCGCGGCGATGACCTCCCTGGCGTGCGGGAGCAGCCGCTGGCCCGCCTCGGTCAGGCGCACGGTGCGCGTCGAGCGCTCGAACAGATCGGCGCCCAACTCCCGCTCCAGCTTCCGCAGTTGCTGGCTGACCGCCGACTGCACGATGTGCAGGCGCTCGGCGGCCCGCCCGAAGTGCAGCTCCTCGGCCACCGTCAGGAAGTACCGCAGCTGTCGTATCTCCACGCTCACGCGCCCCGCCCGCCCCGTTCCTCGACCAGCTGATTGATCACTGTTCGCGATGAGTGTAGGCGCGGATCGGCCGTTGGCCGACGGCGGTGATCGCGATTGGCTGCTCCTGCGTGAACGACACCCGGGCCCCGACACCTGGGCGACCGACGCCTCCACGACCGACGAAGGGACAGCGCGCCATGCCGTACATCGACATCAACGACACCACGCTCTACTACGAGGACTCGGCGGGCCCCGGCCCGTCGCTGCTGTTCCTGCACGGCGCGGCCGTGAGCGGGCGGGTCTGGGGAGGTCAGCTGCCCGCGTTCGTCGGGGACCACCGGGTGGTGACGGTCGACTGGCGCGGCTGCGGCCGCTCCGGCCGCCCCGTCGAGGGCAACACGCTCGACGGCCTCGTCGCCGACTTCGTGGCGTTGATCGACGCCCTCGGCCTGGACCGGCCCGTCGTCGTCGGCTCGTCGATGGGCGCCAGCATCGCCACCGAGCTGGGCGCGCGGCACCCGGACCGGGTCGCGGGCGTGGTCAGCGTCGACGGGCCCGCGTACTGGCCCGGCCAGGGCATGGGCATCGCGGAGCTGAAGGAGAGCATGGTGCGGGACCGTGCGGGCACGGTCGCCGCGTGGGTGCCCCGTTGGTTCGCGCCGGGCACCTCCCGGGCCCTGATCGACTGGACGGTCCGGCAGATCCTCGACTCGGGCGTCTACATCGACGAGCTCTGGTTCACCGGCTCCGTCGCCTACGACCCGCGCCCCGTCCTGCCCGGCCTGCGTGTGCCGATCCACTACATCCACGGGGAGCTCGACACCGAGATCCCCCTGGACGTGCCGCGCGCCTGCGCCGCGCTCACGCCCGGCGCCGAGGTGAGCGTCATCGCGGGCTCCGGCCACGTACCGCACCAGGAGCGGCCCGTGGAGTTCAACGCCGCCCTGCGCGCGGCGCTCGCCCGGATGCTGCCCGCCACCCGGAAGGCCTGACGACCATGCCCACGACCACCGCACGCATCACCGGCGGCGAGGCCGTCGTCTCCTACGACGTCACCGGGACCGGGCCCGGCCTGGTCCTCGTGCACGGCACCGGAACCACCCGCGAGCAGTGGCTGCCGCTCACGGAGGCCGTCGCCGACCGGTTCACCGTGGTGGCGCCCGACTACTCGGGCTCGGGCGGCACCACCGACCACGGCGGACCGCTCGGCGTCGCCGACCTCGCCGCCGAGGTCGTCGCGGCCGCGGACCACGCCGGTCTCGACCGCTTCCACCTGGTCGGCCACTCCCTCGGCGCGGCCGTCGCGGCCCACCTCGCGGCGGTGCACGCCGACCGGGTCCGCTCCCTCGTCCTGCACGCGGGCTGGGTCCGCACCGACGCCCGCATGGAAGCCGAATTCCGGTACTGGCTCCAGCTGGTGCGCGCCGACGCCGAGCACGGCACCGCCCTGTTCGCGCGGATGCTGCCGCTGATGGCCTTCGGGCCCCGCCACTGGGAGCGCACCGACGCCACCGCCAACGAGGAGCTGATCCGCGCCCTCGCCCCGGCCGTCGCGCCGGGCACCGCGCGCCAGATCGAGACCGACCTCACGGTGGACCTGCGCCCGCTCCTCGGCCGGATCGCCGCGCCGACCCTGGTGCTCGCCAGCACCCACGACCGGCTCGTCGGCGCCGGGCAGCAGCGGGCGCTGGTCGAGGCCATCGCGCGGGCGCGGTACGCGGAGATCGACACGGGACATGCGGCGCCCGCCGAGGACTCGGACGCCTTCGTGGCGCGGGTCGCGGGGTTCCTGGACGAGTGCGACAAGGGAGATGACGAGCACGGCACAGACGAGTACGGCATAAGCGATGAGGTTGGCTGAATTTTGCTTATGTCGGATCTGTCCGGTTAAAGTGCTCGCCTTGTGAGCGCGGGCCCGGGTGCCCGGTACGGGGGTCAACGCGGACGCGGCAACGGAGCGGACGCACCCGTCTGCTTCGCCCCCCCGAGACCAGGAGTACCCAGCGCCATGCCCGCACCCCAGGCTGACGCACGCCGCCGACAGCGGCGCCGTCGGCGGCTCGGCATGTCCGCCGCCGCGGCCGGAGTGGCCGCCGTGCTCCTCTGGGCGGTGTGGGGCACGGTCAGCCCCGCCACGACCGCGTCCGCCGACGACGTCGACGGCCCCGGTCGCACCGCGGCCACCGCGCCGGAGCGCCCGGCGCCGCCGTACGCCGTGCTGCGGGCCGCCGTCGAGTCCGCGTACGCCACCGCGCTGCCCCGCCCCCAGGGCCGGATCGCCCTCGGTATCCGGGACGTGTCCACGGGAGCCGTCGCCACCGTGGGCGACACCGGCTTCCGGTTCCACACGGCGAGCGTCGTCAAGTCGCACATCCTCGCCGCGCTGCTCCTGAAGTCCCAGGACGAGCGGCGCCCGCTGACCGCGCGCGAGCAGGACCTGGTGACCCCGATGATCCGGGAGAGCGCGAACGAACCCGCCACTGCGCTGTGGCCGCTGGTCGGCGGCAGCACCGGCATGGCCGCCGCCTACCAGCGCCTCGGCATGACGGACACCACCCCCGGTGAGGGCGGATTCTGGGGCCTGACCACGACGACGGTCGGCGACCAGCTGCGGCTCCTCGACGTGCTGCACCGCGAGGACTCGCCGCTGTCCCGCGCCTCCCGCGACTACCAGCTGAACCTGATGAGCACGCTCGACAAGGAGCAGATCGAGGGCGGCGTGCACACCATCGCCGACCCGGGCACCGTCTACCCGGCCAAGGACGGCTGGCTGCCCCGCAGCCACAACGGCCTGTGGATCATCAACAGCATCGGCCGCGTCCAGGTCGAGGGCCGCCTCCTCGACGTCGTCGCCCTCTCCCAGGACCAGCCGTCGCAGACCGCGGGGGTCGACCAGGTGCAGACGGTTCTGCGCCGGGTCGCTCCCGCGGCGGTGCGGGCCCTGAACGAGCGGTAGCGGCAGCGCCCGGCCGGGGGCTGGCGTTCAGATCTTGGCGCGGAGGATGTCGATGTTGCCGTGCCGGGTGCGGGCGCGGA
>NZ_JBHYJH010000111.1:0-33088 GCF_042740445.1 Streptomyces sp. NPDC059003
GAGGACGAGCGCGCAGCGCGGAAAGAAGGGGGTCCTAGGGGGCGGAGCCCCCTAGTTCGGGAAGGGGCGGGCTTGGGGAGAGCCCCCGGCAGGGCCACCACCCTCAACCACACGGAGACACCCGCATGCACGACAACCGCCGGCTCATCGAAGGCCGACTCAAGCGCGTCCTCGACGAACGCATCCGCCCCGCCGTCCACCCCGAGTCCGTCCCCCTGGACATCGCCGTCTGGACCGCCCCGGGCGAACCGGTCCCGGTGGCCGAAGGCCTCGCCGCGGAACCCGAGCCGATCGAGGCGGGATCCCGCTGGGGCGCCCCGTGGGGCACGAGCTGGTTCCGGGTGACGGGCACGGTCCCGCCCGCCTGGGCGGGCAGGACGGTCGAGGCGATCCTGGACCTCGGCTTCGACGAGAACATGCCGGGCTTCCAGTGCGAGGGCCTCGTCTACCGCCCGGACGGCACCCCGGTGAAGGGCCTCAACCCGCGCAACCAGTGGGTGCGGATCGCCACCCCCGCGCAGGGCGGCGAAGAGGTACGGCTGCACATCGAGGCGGCCTCCAACCCGGTGATCCTCGACTACCACCCCTTCCTGCCCACGCAGCTGGGCGACAAGGAGACCGCGGGCAGCGAGCCGCAGTACCGCCTGGAGCGCATGGACCTCGCCGTCTTCGACGAGACGGTGTGGCAGCTCGCCCTCGACCTGGAGGTCCTGAGCGAGCTGATGCAGGAGCTGCCGGAGGACTCGGGCCGCCGCCACGAGATCCTGCGGGCGGTCGAGCGGGCCCTGGACGCGGTCGACCTCCAGGACGTGAACGGCTCGGCGGCCGCCGCCCGCGCCGCACTGGAGCCGGTGCTCACCGCCCCGGCGCACGCGTCCGCGCACCGGATCAGCGCGGTCGGACACGCCCACATCGACTCGGCGTGGCTGTGGCCGCTGCGCGAGACGGTCCGGAAGGTGGCGCGCACCACGTCCAACATGACCGCGCTGCTCGACGACGAACCGGACTTCGTCTTCGCGATGTCGCAGGCCCAGCAGTGGGCGTGGATCAAGGAGCACCGGCCCGAGGTGTGGGCCAAGGTGAAGAAGGCGGTCGCCGACGGACGCTTCGTGCCGACGGGCGGCATGTGGGTGGAGTCCGACACGAACATGCCGGGCTCCGAGGCGATGGCCCGTCAGTTCGTGCACGGCAAGCGGTTCTTCATCGAGGAGTTCGGGGTCGAGAACGACGAGGCCTGGCTGCCCGACACCTTCGGCTTCGCCGCGGGCCTGCCGCAGATCATCAAGGCGGCCGGGTCCAAGTGGCTGCTCACCCAGAAGATCTCGTGGTCGCAGACCAACAAGTTCCCGCACCACACCTTCCAGTGGGAGGGCATCGACGGCACCCGGATCTTCACGCACTTCCCGCCCGTCGACACCTACAACTGCTCGATGAAGGGCAGCGAGATCGCCCACGCGGGGCGGAACTTCAAGGACAAGGCCGTCGCCCGGCACTCGCTCGCGCCCACCGGCTGGGGCGACGGAGGCGGCGGCACGACCCGCGAGATGATCGCGAAGGCGGCCCGGCTGCGGAACCTGGAGGGCTCGCCCACGGTCCAGTGGGAGACCCCGGCCGCGTTCTTCGAGAAGGCGGAGGCGGAGTACGCGAACCCGCCGGTGTGGGTCGGCGAGCTCTACCTGGAGCTGCACCGGGCGACCCTCACCAGCCAGGCGGGCACCAAGCAGGGCAACCGCCGCAGCGAGCACCTGCTGCGGGAGGCCGAGCTGTGGGCGGCGACGGCGGCGGTGCGTGCCGGATTCCCGTATCCGTACGAGGAGTTGGACCGGATCTGGAAGACGGTGCTCCTGCATCAGTTCCACGACATCCTGCCCGGCTCGTCGATCGCCTGGGTGCACCGCGAGGCCCGCGCGACGTACGCGGCGGTGGCCGCGGAGCTGAACGGCATCATCGACGCGGCCCAGCGTGCCCTCGCGGGCGACGGCGGGCGCACCCTCGTCTTCAACTCCGCGCCCCACACCCGCGCCGGGGTCCCGGCCGGTGGCGCCCAGGCGCCCGTGGCCGAGGGCCAGTCCGCGATCGCCGCCCGCGCCGACGGCGGCTTCGTCCTCGACAACGGCCTGCTGCGCGTCGAGGTCGACGCGCGCGGGCTCGTCGTCTCCGCGTACGACCTCGTCGCCGGACGGGAGACCGTCGCGCCCGGCCGGGCGGCCAACCTGCCCCAGCTGCACGCCGACTTCCCGAACATGTGGGACGCCTGGGACGTCGACGAGTTCTACCGCAACACGGTCACCGACCTGACCGACGCCGAGGAGGTCACGCCCGGCGAGGGCGCGTCCGTGCGCGTGGTGCGGCGCTTCGGCGACTCCCGGATGACCCAGGTCCTGACCCTCGCGGCGGGGCAGCGCCGCCTCGACATCGACACCGAGGTCGACTGGCACGAGACGGAGAAGTTCCTCAAGCTGTCCTTCCCGCTGGACGTGCACGCCGAGCGGTACGCGTCCGAGACGCAGTTCGGGCACTTCTACCGGCCCACGCACACCAACACCAGCTGGGAGGCCGCCAAGTTCGAGGCCTGCAACCACCGCTTCGTGCACGTCGAGGAGCCCGGCTGGGGCGTCGCCCTCGTCAACGACTCCACGTACGGCCACGACGTGACCCGCACGGTGCGCGACACCGACGCCGGGACCACGACCACGGTCCGGGTCTCCCTGCTGCGGGCGCCGCGCTTCCCCGACCCCGAGACCGACCAGGGCGTCCACCGCTTCCGGCACGCGCTCGCCCCCGGGGCGGACGTGTTGGACGCGGTGCGCGAGGGCTACCGCGTCAACCTCCCCGAGCGCCGGATCACGGGCGCCGCCACGGACGTCGCCCCGCTGGTCTCCGTCGACGACGACGCCGTGGTCGTCACGGCGGTCAAGCTCGCCGACGACGGCAGCGGCGACGTAGTGGTCCGCCTCCACGAGGCACGCGGCGGCCGGGCCCGCGGCACGCTGCGCTTCGGCTTCGAGGTCGCACACGCCGAGGCGACGGACCTCCTTGAGCGCCCCCTCACCACCACGCCGACGCCCGAGCGGCACGGCGACGCGGTGTCGCTGACACTGCGCCCGTTCGAGCTGGTGACGCTGCGAGTACGGAGGGCCTGAGACCGGCCCGGGCGGGCAGCACTCCTTGTGAGGGCGCCCGCCCGGGGCCCGTGAGGCGAACAGGAGACGTGGATGGCGTCGACGGCGGCGTACGACGGGATCGCTGACTGGTACGAGACCGAGTTCCTCGCCCGGCACGGCACCGGGACGGGCGTCGGCGCGGGGGACGGGGACCCGCTGGGCCTCGGTGGGCTGCTGCGCGAGCTCCTCGGCGAAGGCAGCGGCGTCTGCCTGGAGATCGGCTGCGGCACCGGCGTCCACGCGGAACGGGTGCGCGCCCTCGGCCGGACCCCGGTGGGCGTGGACATCTCCCGCGGGATGCTGCGGTACGCCCGTGACCGGCTGCCGGTCGCGCGGGCCGACGCCGAGCGGCTGCCGGTCGGGGACGGCTGCCTGCCTGCCGTGCTCGCGATGATGGTCCACACGGACATGCCGCGATACCCGGAGGTGCTGCGGGAGGCCGCCCGGGTCCTGCGTCCGGGCGGTGTGTTCGTGCACATCGGGGTGCATCCGTGCTTCTGCGGCGGCTTCGCCGACCGGAGTGACCCCGACGCAGTGGTCGTCCGGCCCGGCTATCTCGACGGTCACTGGACGAGGGCGTCCTGGACGGACAGCGGGGTGCGGGACAAGGTCGGCGCCACCCACCGTCCGCTCCCCGCGCTGCTGCACGCGTTCCACGACGCGGGCCTGGTCCCCGAGCGGTTCGGCGAGGGTGGGGCGCCGACTCCCGCGGTCCTCGGGGTCAGGGCGACTCGGCGGGGCGGGGAGCGGGCAGCGTCGCGATGAAGTCCCGTACCAGTTCGTTGAACGCGTCCGGGCGTTCCATGTTCGGGTAGTGGGCCGTGCCCTTGATCGTTGCTGTTCGGCCGTCGGGGACGGTGTGGGCCAGGCGTTCGGCCATGGTGATGTTGTCGGGGCCGTCCTGGTCGCCGGTGAGGGCGAGGACCGGGACCGGGAGGGTCGCGGCGCGGGTCCAGGTGTGGGGGACGGGGACGAGGGCGGGCGGCTCCGTGCCGGTGTGTTTGGCGACGGTCTGTTCCGTCATCGCGCGGAGGCGGCGTACGACGTCCTCGTCGACGTCGGCGAGGGTGCGGTGCGGGCCCGCCGCGTACAGCATCGTCGCGTCGACGAAGGCGGCCGCGTCGGCGGCGGCCGTCGCGCGGGCCCACTCGGCCTGGATGGCGAGGGCCCAGGGGTCCGTGAACTCGGGCTCACTGGTGCCCGCGCCGCACACCACGACGGCGCGGACCAGGTCGGGGTGTTCGAGGGCGGTGTCGACCGCGATGCCCGCGCCCATCGAGAGGCCGACGAGCACCGCGGGGCCGACGTCGAGGCGGCGCAGGAGCGCGGCGAGGTCGTCGGTCTGCCGGAACGGCCTGCTCGCGTTCGCCGACCTGCCGTGGCCGCGGACGTCCGGGGCGATGACGCGATGCCGCCCGGCGAAGAACGGCACCTGGTCGTCCCACATGCGGTGGTCGAGGAAGCCGCCGTGCAGCAGGACCAGCGGGTCGCCCCAGCCGGTGTCGCGGTAGGCGAGCGTGCCGTCGTCGGTCAGGAACTCGTACACATCGGATGCGTCAGTCATGACAACCAAGGTGTCAAGATTCGAGCAAGTTGGCAACCTGGGTGTCATGATGGTGCGGTGAATGAGAAGTTGACGGCCGCGCGCACAGCGGAACCCGACCGGGCCCTGCCGCCCGACGAGCTCGCCCATCGGCTCACCGAAGTCTTCGACCTGGTGGGGCCGTTGTACCGGCGCGTGCAGCGCAAGGTGGAGGAGTCCGAACCGATCGAAGGGCTCTCCGTCGGCGTGCGCGCCGTCCTCGATCTGCTGCGCAGGCACGGGCCGATGACGGTCCCGCAGATGGGGCGGGCCCAGTCCCTGAGCCGTCAGTTCGTCCAGCGCATGGTGCACGACGCGGCGGCGCGCGGCCTCGTCGAGATCACCGCCAACCCCGCCCATCGGCGGTCGTCCCTGATCCGGCTCACGGGGGAGGGGAAGGCGGTGATCGCGGCGGCGGCCGGACGCGAGCACGCGCTGATGCGGCAGGTGCACGGCGACCTGACCGACGCCGACGTCGCGGCGTGCGTGCACGTCCTGACGCGGATGCTGGAGCTGTTCGACGACGTGGACGTGAACTGACCGGAATTCCGGGCCGGGTCAGGCCGCGAGGAACTTCAGGATGCGGTCGTTCACCTCCTGCGGCGCCTCCAGGAGCGGGAAGTGGCCGACGCCGTCCAGGAAGAGGCCGTCGGAGCCCTCGGGAAGCAGCGCGACGATGTCGTCCATGGTGGCGGCGTCGACGATCGGGTCCTCGCTGCCGTGGACGTACAGCGTGGGCTGCGTGGGCAGGTCGGCCAGGAGGGCGCCCATCTCCCAGCGGTCCGTGCCGAAGGCGTCGGTGGGGAAGTTCTGCCGGTAGAGCCCGAGGGCGGCGCGCAGGTTCGCCGGATCGCGCAGGGCGTCCTTGCCCGCCTCGCGGTCCACCGTGGAGTCGAAACCGGGGACGTTCCCGGTCCAGTGCTGCCACAGCCAGTCCAGGTAGGCGAAGTTGTCGACCGGGACGACCTGGTCGGCCACGCCCATCTGGAAGAAGTAGAAGTGGCTGCTCTTGTGGATCTGTACGGGGTCGGCGGCCTTGCGGGCGTAGAAGCGCACCGGCGGCACGTCGGACACCACGGCCTTCGACCAGCGCTCGGGCGCCCGGACGGTGGCGCCCCAGGTGACGAAGCCGCCCCAGTCGTGGCCGATGACGACCGCGTTCTCGTCGCCGCCGAGCGCCTCGTGCAGGGCGTTCGCGTCGTCGGCCAGATCGGCGAGGCGCATGCTGCCGTCGGGCGGCAGCTGGGTGGGGGCGAAGCCGCGCAGGGCGGGGGCGACGGCCCGGTACCCGGCCTCCGCCAGGCGTGGCATCAGATGCCGCCACATGCTCGGGGCTTCGGGGAAGCCGTGCAGGAGCAGGGCGAGGGGGCCCTCGCCCTGCTCCAGGTAGGCGAAGTCGATCCCGTTGGCGGTGATGTGCTGGTAGTCCATGGCTCGGTCTCCCTCGGCGGTGGGCAGTGGACGCCGGACGGTGCGGCGGGGCGTCGCGCCGTCCGATGTCTATAACGAACGTTCTATTCAGACCGTAGCACGCACTGAAACGAACGTTCTAGCCAGGTGGAGAGGGTGTGGGGTGCGCCGCGAGGGCCGGCGCGGCTGTCGCCGGGAGGGGAGGGGAGGGGAGGGGAGGGGCGGGGCGGGGCGGGGCGGGGTGGGCGTCAGTCCTCCAGCTGCCCCCGCAGCCACTCCTCCACTTCCCCCACGTGCGCGGCCGCCGCCGCCCGCGCCGCCTCCGGGTCCCGAGCGACCAGGGCGCGGTGGATGCGGGCGTGCTCGCGGCGGGTCCGCTCGAAGGCGCCCTCCTGCTGGTAGCCGCGCCAGACGCGGGCCCGGAAGGTCTGCGACGACAGGCCTTCGAGGATGGCCGCCATCGTGTCATTGCCCGCGGCCAGGGCGATGGCGCGGTGGAAGGCCAGGTCGTGGGAGAGGATCTCCTCCGGGTCGTCGGTGGCGTCCATCGCCGCCAAGTGCTGTTCCACGTCGGCGAGTTGGGAACGTGTGATGCGCGCGGCCGCGAGGCCCGTCGCGGTCGACTCCAGGACGCGTCGGACCTCGAGGAGCTCCACGAGCCGTGGCCCGCGCGAGAGGTCGGCGACGACGCCGAAGGTCTCCAGGAGGTCACCGGCCTCCAACTGCGTGACGTAGATGCCCGATCCGTGCCGCGCCTGAAGGACGCCGATGACGGTCAGGGCCCGGATGGCCTCGCGCATGGAACTGCGGGAGATGCCCAGCTGGGCGGCCAGATCCCGCTCGGTGGGCAGGCGTTGGCCCGGCTCGAGGAGCCCCTCCGCGATCATCGCCTTGATCTGCTCGATGGCCCGCTGCGTCACGGTGCCCTTCTGCGCGGGCGGGGCGCTCTGCGGGGCCTGGTTCACGTGACGCTCCTTCGCTGGGCGGGTGCCGCGCAGTTTAGCCAGAGATGTGGTCCGACCACTACGGCTGGAATACACGGGAAGTTGGGGGAGGGGGGTGTTGTAGGCACCAAGTGGTCTGATAAATATTTCGCCCATCCGCCGCTGAACCGCGGCTGGTTTCCCCCGAACCCGTTCGATCCCGCTTGATGAGGAGCCGTCAGATGGTCGGCAGAACAGTGCGGAACAACCCCGGCAGGATGTACAGGTCGCGGGTGGTCCGGGCCACCGCGGCGGCGGCCTGCGCGACGCTCGCCCTCGCGGCCTGCGGCAGTACCAAGGACAGCGGGGGGTCGGGCGACGGGGGCGGCGAGGGCAAGGTGGGCGTCATCCTGCCGCTGCTCACCTCGCCGTTCTGGCAGGCGTACAACGACTACGTACCGAAGATGGCGAAGTCCGAGGACGTCGACGCGCTGAAGACCGTCAACTCCAACAGCGACCCCTCGCAGCAGATCACCGACATCAACAACCAGCTGAACCAGGGCGTGAAGGGCCTCGTCGTCGCCCCGCTCGACAGCGCCGCCATCTCCGCGGGCCTTGAGCAGGCCGACCGCAAGGGCGTCCCCGTGGTCGCCGTCGACGTCGCGCCCGAGAAGGGCAAGGTCGCGATGGTGGTGCGCGCCAACAACAAGGCGTACGGGCAGAAGGCCTGCGACTACCTCGGCAAGCAGGTCAAGAGCGGCAAGGTCGTGCAGATCATGGGCGATCTCGCGTCGGTCAACGGGCGCGAGCGCTCCGAGGCCTTCCGCGAGTGCGTCAAGGACAAGTACCCGAAGCTCAAGGTCCTCGAGATCCCCGCGAAGTGGGAGTCGGACACCGCCGCGTCCAAGCTGGACACCCTCCTCAACTCCCACCCCGACATCAAGGGCATCTACATGCAGGCGGGCGGCGTCTACCTCGCGCCGACGCTCCAGACGCTCAAGGCGAAGGGGAAGCTGAAGAAGACGGGCGAGAAGGGCCACATCGCGATCGTCTCCAACGACGGCATCCCGCAGGAGTTCGACGCCATCCGCAAGGGCCAGATCGACGCCACCGTCTCGCAGCCCGCCGACGCCTACGCGAAGTACGGCATGTACTACATCAAGGCCGCGATGAACGGGAAGAAGTTCAAGCCCGGCCCGACCGACCACGGTTCGACGATCGTGAAGCTGCCCAGCGGCAACCTGGAGGACCAGCTGCCCGCGCCGCTCGTCACGAAGAAGAACGTGGGCGACGCCGAGCTGTGGGGCAACACGGTCAAATGAGTACGCCGACCACGCCGGCCGCACCGGGCGCCGAGCGGTCCGCGCCGCTCGTCGAAGCGCACGGCATCGTCAAGCGCTACGGCCCCACCGTCGCCCTCCAGGACGGCCGCCTGACCGTCCGCGCCGGGGAGTCGCACGCCCTCGTCGGCCGCAACGGCGCGGGCAAGTCCACCCTCGTCTCCCTCCTCACCGGCCTGCAGGCCCCGGACGCCGGCACCATCGCGTTCGACGGGCGGCCCGCGCCGCCGCTCGCCGACCGCGACGCCTGGCGCCGCAAGGTCGCCTGCGTCTACCAGAAGCCCACCGTCGTACCGGAGCTCACGGTCGCGGAGAACCTGTTCATCAACCGGCAGCCGCAGGGCCGCGGCGGCCTCATCAGCTGGCGCCGGCTCCGGGCGGAGGCCGCCGACGTCCTGCGCACCTGGGACGTCCACGTCGACCCCGACGCCCGCACCGCGGACCTCAAGGTCGAGGACCGCCAAATGGTCGAGATCGCGCGGGCGTTGAGCTTCGGCGCGCGCTTCATCGTCCTCGACGAGCCGACCGCGCAGCTCGACAACCGCGAGATCGAGCGGCTCTTCACCCGCATGCGGACCCTCCAGGACTCCGGCGTAACGTTCCTGTTCATCTCGCACCACCTCCAGGAGGTGTACGAGGTGTGCCAGACCGTCACCGTCCTGCGCGACGCCCGCTGGATCACCACCGCGCCCGTCGCGGACCTGCCGCGCGCCGCCCTCGTGGAGGCCATGGCGGGCGAGGCGCTCACCGAGAGCAAGGCCGTCGCCCGGCCCGCCGTGCCCGCAACAGCGCCGGTGCTGCTCGACGTGCGCGGCCTGACCAGCGAGTCGTACGACGACATCCACTTCACCGTGCGGCGCGGCGAGGTCGTCGGGCTCGCCGGGTCCAGCGGCAGCGGCAAGATCCACCTCGCCGAGTCGCTCACCGGCCTGCACACGCCGACCGGGGGCAGCGCCACGCTCGACGGCGCGCCGCTGCCCTTCGGCGACGTGCCCGCCGCGCTGCGGGCCGGCGTCGGCTGCGTACCGCGCGACCGGCACGGCGAGGGCCTGGTCTACTCCATGTCCATCGGCGACAACGCCACCATGAGCGTCCTCGACCGGCTCGGCCGGTACGGCTTCGTCTCCGGCGACCGCAAGCGCGGCTTCGCCGGTGAGCTCATCGAGCGGCTCGACATCCACGCCGAAGGCCCGGACCAGCCCGTCTCCGACCTGTCCGGAGGCAACGCGCAGAAGGTCGTGATGGCCCGTGCCCTCGCGTCCGACCCGCGCCTGCTCGTCCTCATCAACCCCACCGCGGGCGTCGACGTGAAGTCCAAGGAGTCCCTGCTCGCCCGCGTCGACCACGCCCGCGACGACGGCACCGCCGTCCTGGTCGTCTCCGACGAACTCGACGACCTGCGCCGCTGCGACCGGGTCCTCGTCCTCTTCCACGGCCATGTCGTCGCCGAGCACCCGGCGGGCTGGCACGACCACGAGCTGATCGCCGCCATCGAAGGAGTGGCCGTCCGTGACCAAAACAGCTGAGCCCAAGGCACCTCCGGTCACCCGGGTACGGGCCCCCGAACCGCGCGCCGCCAAGGCCGCCCTCCTCCGACGCGCCCGTGAACTGGCCCTCGTGCCCGCCCTGTTGCTGCTCATGGTGCTCGGCACGTTCGTCAACGACTCGTTCCTCACCGAGCGGAACCTGATCTCCATCCTCGGCGCGTCCGCCGCCCTGGCGATGGTCGTCCTCGCCGAGTCCCTCGTCCTCATCACCGGCAAGTTCGACCTGTCCCTGGAGTCGGTCGTCGGCATCGCGCCCGCCATCGGGGCGCTGCTCGTGCTGCCCGCCGCGCAGGCCGGGTTCGGCACCGAGATGCCCGCGGCCGTGGGGCTGCTCGCGATCGTCCTGGTGGGCGCGGTGATCGGCGGCTTCAACGGCGTCCTCGTGGTGAAGCTGAAGCTGAACGCGTTCATCGTCACGCTCGCCATGCTGATCGTGCTGCGCGGCGTCCTCGTCGGCGCCACCAAGGGCAAGACGCTCTTCGGCATGCCCGAGTCGTTCTTCACGCTCGCCACCTCCACGTTCCTCACCGTGCCGCTCTCGGTGTGGATCGCGGCCGCCGCGTTCGGCATCGTGGGGCTCGTCCTCAAGTACCACCGCGTGGGCCGCGCCCTGTACGCGATCGGCGGCAACGCGGACGCGGCCCGCGCGGCCGGGATCCGCGTGGACCGGGTCATGCTCGGCGTGTTCGTCGTCGCCGGGTCGCTCGCCGCGGTCGGCGGCCTGATGCAGACCGGCTACGTCGGCGCCATCAACGCCAACCAGGGCCAGAACATGATCTTCACGGTGTTCGCGGCGGCCGTCATCGGCGGCATCAGCCTCGACGGCGGAAAGGGCACCATGTTCGGCGCGCTCACCGGCGTCCTGCTGCTCGGCGTCGTCCAGAACCTGCTCACGCTCGCCCAGGTGCCGTCCTTCTGGATCCAGGCCATCTACGGCGGCATCATCCTCGTCGCCCTGATGATCGCGCGCGTCACCACGGGCCGCGCACAGGACTAGGGCCCGTCCGACGGGTCGGCGCGAAGTCGACCCGTCGGACAGGCCCCGGCCGCCGCGTCCCCGTCCCCTCCGGAAAGGCACCCTGTGTCCCCAACTCCCGGCCGCGTCACGGCGGTCGACACCTACGACATCCGGTTCCCGACATCCCGGGAGCTCGACGGGTCCGACGCGATGAACCCGGACCCCGACTACTCGGCCGCCTACGTCGTCCTGCGCACCGACGCCGACGACGGCCACGCCGGGCACGGCTTCACCTTCACCATCGGGCGCGGCAACGACGTCCAGGTCGCCGCGATCCACGCCCTGCGCCACCACGTGGTGGGCCGCTCCGTCGACGAGCTGTGCGCCGACCCGGGCAGCCTCAACCGCGACCTGATCGGCGACAGCCAGCTGCGCTGGCTCGGGCCCGAGAAGGGCGTGATGCACATGGCGATCGGCGCGGTCGTCAACGCCGTCTGGGACCTGGCGGCCAAACGTGCGCACAAGCCGCTCTGGCGGCTCCTCGCCGACGCCGAACCCGAGTGGCTGGTCTCCCAGGTCGACTTCCGCTACATCGCCGACGCGCTGTCGCCCGACGAGGCCCTGACCCTGCTGCGCGACGGCCGCGCGGGCGCCGAGGAGCGTACGGCGCTCCTCCTCGACCGGGGCTACCCCGCGTACACCACCTCGCCCGGCTGGCTCGGCTACAGCGACGAGAAGCTGACCCGGCTCGCACGGCAGGCCGTCGCCGACGGGTTCACCCAGATCAAGCTGAAGGTCGGCGCGGACCTCGACGACGACGTACGCCGCTGCCGCACCGCGCGCCAGGTGATCGGGCCGCACATCCGCATGGCCGTCGACGCCAACCAGCGCTGGAACGTCGACGAGGCCGTCCGCTGGACGCGCGCGCTCGCCCCCTTCGACCCGTACTGGGTGGAGGAGCCCACCAGCCCCGACGACGTCCTCGGGCACGCCACGATCCGTGGGGCCGTCGCGCCCGTGAAGGTGGCGACCGGCGAGCACGTGCAGAACCGCATCGTGTTCAAGCAGCTCCTCCAGGCCGACGCCATCGACGTGCTGCAGCTCGACGCGGCCCGCGTCGGCGGCGTCAACGAGAACCTGGCGATCCTGCTGCTCGCCGCCCGCTTCGGCGTCCCCGTGTGCCCGCACGCGGGCGGCGTCGGCCTGTGCGAACTCGTCCAGCACCTGTCGATGTTCGACTACGTGGCGCTTTCCGGCACCACCGAGAACCGCGTCATCGAGTACGTCGACCACCTCCACGAACACTTCGTGGATCCGGTGCGGCTGCGCGCCGGGCACTACACGGCCCCCACCGCACCCGGCTTCTCGGCGACGATGCGCGCCGAGTCCATCGCCCGGTTCACCTATCCCGACGGCGCGTTCTGGGCCGCCGACCGCGCCCAGCGGGAAGCCCAGCAGAAACCCCAGGAGAAACCCCAGCAGAAACCCCAGCGGAAGGGAGCAGCCGCATGACGGACTTCGAGGGCCTGAGCGCCCTGGTCACCGGCGGAGCCTCCGGCATCGGCCGGGCCACCGCGGAACTCCTCGCCGCGCGCGGCGCCCGCGTCGCCGTCGTCGACCTGGACCCGAGCGGGGTGGAGAAGCCGCTGCGCGCGTACGCGGCCGACGTCACCGACGACGCGGCGGTACGGGACGCCGTCACGGCGGCCGCCGCCGACCTCGGCGGCCTCGACGTCCTGGTCAACAACGCGGGGATCGGCGCCCAGGGCACCGTCGAGGACAACGACGACGCCCAGTGGCACGCGGTCCTCGACGTCAACGTCCTCGGAGTCGTCCGCACCACCCGCGCCGCCCTGCCCCATCTGCGCAGGTCCGCGCACGCGGCCGTCGTCAACACCTGTTCCATCGCCGCGACCGCGGGCCTGCCGCAGCGCGCCCTGTACGCGGCGTCGAAGGGCGCGGTGCTCTCCCTGACCCTCGCCATGGCCGCCGACCACGTACGCGAAGGCATCCGCGTGAACTGCGTGAACCCCGGCACCGTCGACACCCCGTGGGTCGGCCGCCTCCTGGACGCCGCCCCCGACCCGGCCGCCGAACGCGCCGCCCTCGCGGCACGCCAGCCGACCGGGCGCCTCGTCGGCGCCGACGAAGTGGCGGGCGCCATCGCCTACTTGGCGAGCCCGCTGTCCGGCGCCACCACCGGCACCGCGCTCGCCGTCGACGGCGGCATGCAGGGGCTCAGGCTGAGGCCGGTGAACCAGTGAGCGGCATCCGCACCCGGACCCTGGGCCGCGGCCCCGTCCGCGTCAGCGAGCTGTCCTTCGGCGGCGCCGGCATCGGCAACCTCTACGCGCCCGTCAGCGACGAGGACGCGGCCGAGGCGATCGACACCGCCTGGGGCGCGGGCATCCGCTACTTCGACACCGCGCCGCACTACGGCCTCGGCCTGTCCGAGCTCAGGCTCGGCGCCGCCCTGCGCGGGCGCCCCCGGGAGGCGTACACCGTCTCCACGAAGGTCGGCCGCCTCCTGGAGCCGGTCACCGGGCCCGCCGTCGGCGACGACCTCGCGGACGGCGGCTTCGCCGTGCCCGCCGCGCACCGGCGCGTCTGGGACTTCAGCGCGGACGGCGTGCGCCGCTCCCTGGAAGGCAGCCTGACGCGGCTCGGCCTCGACCGCGTCGACATCGTGTTCCTGCACGACCCGGACCACCACGGCGAACAGGCCTTCCGCGAGGGCTACCCCGCCCTGGAACAGCTGCGCGCCGAAGGCGTCGTCGGCGCGATCGGCGCGGGCATGAACCAGGCGGAGATGCTCACCCGCTTCGTACGCGACACCGACGTGGACGCCGTGCTGTGCGCGGGCCGCTACACGCTCCTCGACCACCAGGCGCTCACGGAACTGCTGCCCGCCGCGAGCGCGCGCGGGACGTCCGTCGTCATCGGCGGCGTCTACAACTCCGGACTCCTCGCCGATCCGAGAGAAGGCGCACGCTTCAACTACACCGAGGCGCCCGGAGAGCTGCTCGACCGGGCGCGCTCGCTCCAGGCCCTCGCGCTCCGGCACGGCACGACGCTGCGGGCCGCGGCGCTCGCCTTCCCGTTCGCGCACCCGGCCGTCGACACCGTCCTCGTCGGCATCCGCTCGCCGCGCCAAGTGACGGATGCAGCCGAGCAGTTCGCCGCCCCCGTACCCATGGAGTTCTGGAAGGAGGCCCGGGCGAACGGCCTGCTGCCCGCGGATGTGCCCGTGCCCGGGGAGGAGGCGTCATGAGGATCGCCCTGCACACCAAGGTCCGCGCCGACCGCGTCGAGGAGTACGACGCGGCCCACCGCGAGGTCCCCGCCGAGCTCACCGCCGCGATCCGCGCCGCGGGCGCCACCTCCTGGACGATCTGGCGCAGCGGCACCGACCTGTTCCACCTCCTGGAGTGCGAGGACTACGCGGGACTCCTCGCCGCCCTGGAGCGGCTGCCGGTGAACATCGCCTGGCAGGCCCGCATGGCCGAGCTGCTCGACGTCGTCCACGACTACTCCGCCGACGGCGCCGACGCGGGCCTGCCCGTCGTCTGGGAACTGCCGTGACCGGCGGCCCGGACGGGGGCGACGACTCCGCGACCGGCACGGTCGTCGACGCCCACCACCACGTGTGGGACCTCGCCGTCCGCGACCAGGACTGGATCACCGGCCCCGAGATGGCGCCGATCCGGCGGACCTTCACGCTCGACGACCTCGCGCCGCACGCCCGCGCCGCCGGGGTCGGCGCCACCGTCCTCGTCCAGACCGTCACCGTCGCGGACGAGACCCCGGAGTTCCTGGCGCTCGCGGCGGACAGCGACCTCGTCGCCGGGGTCGTCGGCTGGACCGACCTCACCCGGCCCGACGTCGCCGACACCCTGGCCGGGCTGCGTCAACTCCCGGGCGGCGAGCACCTCGTGGGCATCCGGCACCAGGTGCAGGCCGAGCCCGACCCCGCCTGGCTGCTGCGGGCGGACGTGCAGCGCGGCCTCGCCGCCGTCGCCGACGCGGGGCTCCGCTACGACCTGGTGGTGCTGCCCCACCACCTGCCCGCCTGCGTCGAGGCGGCCGCGCGCCTGCCCCGGCTCACCTTCGTCCTCGACCACCTGGGCAAGCCGCCCGTCGCATCCGGCGACCTGGAACCGTGGGCGTCGTCGCTCCGCGCGCTCGCCGCGCTGCCGAACACCGTGTGCAAGCTCTCCGGCCTGGTGACGGAGGCCGACTGGCGGTCCTGGACGGTCGCAGGGCTGCGCCCGTACGCGGACACGGCCCTGGACGCCTTCGGCCCCGACCGCCTGATGGTCGGCTCGGACTGGCCGGTGTGCGAGCTCGCCGCCTCGTACGAGGACGTGCTGGCCGTGGCACGGGAGCTCATGGACTCCCTGAGCGACGCCGAGCGGGCCGAGGCGTTCGGCGGGACCGCCCGGCGCGTCTACGGCCTGCGGACCGGTGCGCCGGGCTGATCCGAAAGACACGCCCTAGGACCTGTGGGCCGCCGATTCCGCCGATTCCAGCCGTGTCGGCGGCAGGAACTCCCGTACGTACGTGCGCTCCCAGCAGGCCCCCGTCTCCCGCAGTTCGCGCCACGTCGTGAAGCGGTAGCGGTACAGGGTGGCGCGCACGAACGTCGGCGGGGTGTCCGGGAAGGGGCAGTGGCGCAGCAGCCGCAGCGTGTCCCGGTCGCCCTTCAGGAGCCGCTCCACCAAGGGCCCGAACCACGGGCGCGCGTAGGCGGGGGAGAGCCCGGCGAACCACATCAGCCAGTCGAGGCGCAGATGGTACGGGGCGAACTGCCGCGGCCAGCGGCGCGGATCGCCCGGCTTGCCCTTGAAGCCGTACTCCCGCCACTCGGAGGCCACGCGCGGCACCGGGTCCGCCGTGCCCTCGATCACCACCTCCTGGCGTACGCGGCTGACGCTGCCGAACGCGCCGTACGTGTTCACCAGGTGCAGCGGGTCGAAGGAGCGGTTCATGACCTGGCGGCGGGAGAGGAGGTTGCGGGCCGGGCGGTAGCTCAGGGCGAGCAGCAGCGCGGTCACCGCGACGACCAGGACCTCGTACCAGAGCGGCGCGGCGGCGAGGTCCGCGGGCGGGTCGGCGGCGGAACCGAACAGGAGGCGGTGGTCGACGGCCGACGCGGCGAGCGTGATCGTGATCCAGTTCAGCCAGGAGAAGTTGCCGGAGAGGACCAGCCACAGCTGTGTCGCGATCATCAGCAGGGCCGCGCCGGTCGCGACCGGCTGCGGGGTGAACAGGAGGAACGGCACCACGAGTTGGGTGACGTGGTTGGCGGCGGCCTCCACGCGGTGCAGCGGGCCCGGCAAGCGGTGGAAGAACCAGCTCAGCGGGCCCGGCATCGGCTGCGTCTCGTGGTGGAAGTACAGACAGGTCAGCTTGCGCCAGCAGGCGTCCCCGCGCATCTTGATCAGCCCGGCGCCGAACTCGACGCGGAACAGCACCCAGCGCAGCAGGAAGAGCACGAGCACCGGCGGCCCGACGTCGTCGCCCGCGAGGAACACGGCGAGGAAGCCCACCTCCAGGAGCAGCGACTCCCAGCCGAAGCCGTACCAGGTCTGCCCCACGTTCACGATGGACAGGTACAGCGCCCACGGCACCAGCCACAGCGCCATCGCGGCCGCCAGCGGAAGGTGCCCGTCCACGCCCGCGAGCAGCGCCGCGGCGACCGCGCAGCCCGCCCAGGCGCAGCCCGCGAAGAACCGGTCCGAGTAGTACAGCTGGAACACGCTCGGCGCCCTGCGCAGCGGCACCCGCGCCACGTACCGCGGCACCGGGAGCATCCCGCGCGCCCCGATGAGCGCGCGGAACTGCAGGGCCGCGCCCAGGAAGGCGACGAGGTAGACCGCGGCCAGGGCGCGCTGGAAGACCAGGCGGCTCAGCCAGTAGCCGTCCGCGGTGAACCACTCCACGTGTCCATTGTGACGCCGGGTGAGTCCCCCGTCCCATCGGTGCCCCGCCCTCATGGGCGCGTGGTCGGCGAGGTCACCGCGGGGCCGACACCAGACCCGTCTCGTACGCGATGATCACCAGCTGCACCCGGTCGCGGGCGTCCAGCTTGGCGAGGAGCCGGGTCACATACGTCTTGGCGGTGGCGACGCTGATGGACAGGCGCTCGGCGATCTCGGTGTTGGTGAGGCCGCCGCCGACGAGGGTCAGGACCTCGCGCTCCCGGTCGGTGATGCCGTCCACCTGGGCGGGCGGCGGCGCGGCGGCGGGGCGGACCGCGAACTCCTTGATGAGGCGCCCGGTCACGCTCGGCGCGATCAGGCCGTCGCCCGCGGCGACCACGCGGACGGCGCCCAGGATGTCGTCGAGGGCCATGTCCTTGACGAGGAAGCCCGACGCGCCCGCGCGCAGCGCCCCGTACACGTAGTCGTCGTCATCGAACGTCGTCAGGACCACGACCCGGGTGGCGCCCCCGGCCGCCGTGATGCGCTCGGTGGCCTCGATGCCGTCCATGCCGGGCATGCGGATGTCCATCACGACGACGTCGGGCGCGAGCTCCGCGGTGAGCCGCACGGCCTCGGCGCCGTCCCCGGCCTCCCCGGCGACCTCCAGGTCGTCGGCCTGGGCGATGACCATGTTCAGGGCCGTCCGCACCAGCGGCTGGTCGTCGGCCAGCAGGACCCGTACGGTCATCACGCACCCGCCGGAACGGGCAGGCGGGCCGCGACCCGGAAGCCGCCCCCGGGGCAGGGCCGGGCCGAGAACTCGCCGTGCAGCAGGCTCACCCGCTCCCGCATGCCGAGCAGCCCGTATCCGGACCCCTGGCCCGCCGCCGTGCCCGTGCCCTTCCCGTCGTCGACGACCTCGATGCTGAGCTCCTTGCTGTGCCGCTCCACGGTGACCCGGCAGGACGCGGTGCCCGCGTGCCGCACCACGTTGGTGACGGCCTCCTGGATGATCCGGTACGCGGACACGTCGACGTCCGGCGGCAGCGGCCGTGGCGTGCCGAGCCAGCGCACCTCGACGCGAACACCGGCCGCCGTCGTCCGCGCGGCGAGCCGGTTGACGTCCGCGAGGCCCAGCCCCGGATCGAGCGGCGCCGCCTCGTGGGCCTGGCCGGGCTCGGCCCGGCGCAGCGCGCCCAGCATCCGGCGCAGGCCCGACAGGGTGTCGCGGCTCGCGGTCTCCACCGCGCCGAGCGCGTCGCGCGCGAGCTCGGGCCGGGTGTCGATGACCCGCCGTGCGGCACCGGCCTGGAGGGCGACGATGCCGATGGTGTGCGCGACCATGTCGTGCAGTTCCCGCGCGATCCGCAGGCGCTCGGCGGTCACCGCCTGCGCGGCGGCCTGGGCGCGCACCTGCTCGGCGTGCGCCCGGGACTCGTGCGTCGCCCGGCCGAGCAGCCAGGCGATGACGGCGGTGAGCGCGACGGTCAGCTCGGCGGAGGTGCTGACGATCCAGCCGCTCAGGAGCCGCACGGTGAGGTACGCGGCCAGGGTGCCGAGGGCCATGGCGAGGGCGACGAGTCCGGTGCGCCGGGTCTGTGCCGCCGCGATGAAGTACAGCGCGATGTCGATCGCGAGGAACTGCTGGAGCGGGATCGCGGCGACGCTCAGCGGGTTCGTGGCGATGACGGAGCCGAGGAGCAGCAGGAAGAGCGCCGTCAGGGGGCGGCGGGTCAGCAGGGTGCCGCCCCACACGGTGAGGGCGGTGGCGACGGCCAGCGCGAGGAGGCCGTCCCACCGCAGGAAGATGACGCCCGGCAGGACGGATGGCTGCGCCTCGCCGGGCAGCCGCAGCCGGATCAGGAACGTGAGCGCCGTGCCCGCGCACCACGCCAGCGCCGTCCAGACGGCCGGTGAAAGGCGCTTGAGCAGGGGCGGAGGCGGTGTCGCGGACATGCCCGGCATCGTAACCGGGTGATCAACAACGGGCATCGGGCCAGGGGTGTACAACCACGGTCGACACCGGCGCCCGACGAAGTGTCAGCCCTGGTCCGATGCCCGGAGGCAGCCGCCCACGGCAGCGTTGACCCCATGATCGAAGCCAAGGAACTGACGAAGCGGTACGGCGGCACCACGGCCGTCGACGACCTGACCTTCACCGTGCGCCCCGGCCGTGTCACCGGGTTCCTCGGCCCGAACGGCGCGGGCAAGTCCACCACCCTGCGGCTGATCCTCGGCCTGAACGACCCGTCCGCGGGCACCGTCACCGTCGGGGACCGCGCGTTCCGCGACCGCCCGCGCGGACTGCGCCACGTGGGCGCGCTGCTCGACGCCGGGGACGTGCACGGCGGCCGCACCGCCGCCGGGCACCTGGCCGTGCTAGCCCGCTCCAACCGCATCCCGCGCCGCCGCGTCGACGAGGTCCTCGCCGACGTCGGCCTCACCGGCGCGGCCCGGCGCCGCATCGGCGGCTTCTCGCTCGGCATGAAGCAGCGCCTCGGCATCGCCGCCGCGCTGCTCGGCGACCCGCCGGTGCTCCTCTTCGACGAGCCGCTCAACGGGCTCGACCCGGAAGGCGTCCTGTGGGTGCGCGGCCTCTTCAGACGCCTCGCCGACGAGGGGCGCACCGTGTTCGTCTCCAGCCATCTGATGTCCGAGATGGAACACACCGCCGACGACCTGGTCGTCATCGGCCGCGGCCGGCTCATCGCGGCGGAGAGCCTGACGGCGTTCGCGGGCCGTGCCGCCGGCACGGGCGTGGCCGTGCGCACACCGGAGCGCGCCGCCCTCACCGGCGTGCTGACCGCCGAGGGCGCGACGGTGCGCGAGGACGGGCCGCTGCTCGCGGTGACCGGACTCGACGCCGCCCGCATCGGCGACCTCGCCTGCGCGCACTGTCTGCCGCTGCACGAACTGGCGCCGCGCGCCGCGTCCCTGGAGGACGCGTTCATGGAACTCACCGCCGACAGCGTCGAATACCTCGCAGGAGACCCCCGATGACCGCGCCCCTGACCCTGCCCCACGACGTCGCCGCCCCGCAGGCGCCCGCCGAGCCGCGCGCCCGCTTCCGCGACCTCCTCGCCGCCGAGTGGCTCAAACTGTGGTCGCTGCGCTCGACCCCCTGGGCGTTCCTGATCACCGCGCTCGCCGTCATCGGCTTCAACGCCGGTACGGCGTACGACACCTACCGCTACTGGGACGCGCGCGACGACGAGGGCCGCGCCTCCTTCATCCGCGACGGCATCCCGCTGTCCGAGGCCTTCACCGCGAACGCCGCCCTGATCCTGGTCCTCGCGGCCGGAGCGATCGGCGCCGCGGCGGTCGTCGGCGAGTACGGCACCGGCACGATCCGCGTGACGTTCGCGGCGGTGCCGGCGCGCCGCGCGGTGATGGCGGCGAAGGCCGCGGTCCTGGCCGCGGTCACCACGGCCCTCGGGGCGCTGATCGCCGTGGCCTCCTTCTTTGTGACCCAGTCCATCCTGGGCGCCCGGGGCATCGGCGTCTCCCTCGACCACCCGGGCGCCGGCCGCCTCGTCGTGGCGTCCGCGCTGCTCATGCCGGTGGCGGCGCTCACCGGCATGGCACTCGGCGCCCTCATCCGGCACATGGGCACGACGATGGTCGCCAATGTCGCGGTCCTCATGCTGCTTCCGGTCGTCCTCAGCGACGACCGCCACTGGTCGGCCCTCCTCGCCCACGCCCAGGTGTACGAGGCGTGGCTGCGCCTGACCGAGACGGGCCGGTTCGAGGTCGCGTACCCGTGGACGACGGGCGGGGCCTGGACGGTGTACGCGGTGTGGGCGCTTGCCGCGGTCGCCGTGACTGTGGTGACCGTCGACCGCAGGGACCAGTGAGCGGGATGCCCCTTCTTCCTGGGGCAAGGTGATCACTCCGCTTGCGTGCCGCCGCGCGTCGGCCCGGACAATAGGGGCAAATTCCCCGGCGACAGGCGGGAGACACCCGTGGGCGCATCGATGCGTACGTACGCGACGGCCCTCGCGATAGCCACGGCCCTGGCGGCCGCCGGCTGCTCCGGGGGCGACGACAAGGACCAGGGCGCGGCGGCCGGTGACGGGAAGGAACTGTTCCTGCAGCCGGTGGCCGCGCAGGGGCCCGACCCGTTCACCGACTCCACCGCCAGGGCCGCCGCGAGCCCCCCGCCCGTCACCCGTTCGCCGCAGCCCTCGCCCACCGGTTCCGCGTCGCCCACCGACCAGGGCCTGCGCTCCCTCCAGGGCGGCACGCCCGGCCTCTACGGCGGCACGCACCACGTAGGCAGCTGCGACGTCGCCCAGCAGATCCGCTATCTGACCGCCGCTCCCGCCAAGGCCCGCGCCTTCGCCCGGGCCTCCGGCATCGCGCCGGACGCCGTCCCCGGCTATCTGCGCGGCCTGACGCCGGTCGTGCTGCGCGCGGACACGCGCGTCACCAACCACGGCTACCGCGACGGCGGCGCCACCGCCTTCCAGTCCGTGCTCCAGGCGGGCACCGCCGTCCTCGTCGACGACCGCGGCCTGCCCCGGGTGCGGTGCGCCTGCGGCAACCCGCTGAAGCCGCCCGTCGCCTTCCGGCAGGCACCGCGCCACCACGGACAGCCGTGGGACGGCTACCGGCCGACGCGGGTGATCGTCGTGGTCCCGGCGCCGCGCCCGATCACGCACATCACGATCGTGAACATCGTCAACAACACCTGGATCGAGCGGAGGACCGGCGACGAGGACGGCGACGAGGACCGCTCCGTACCGCCGCCGGACCCGACGCCCACGAAATCCACGGACCCCTCGGACTCGTCGGACCCCTCGGACACATCGGATCCCTCGGACTCGTCGGATCCCAGTGACGCCACGGACTCCACGGACTCCACGGACCCCACCGGCCCCACCGACTCGACGGACTCCACCGACTCCACGGATCCCGATGACTCCACGGATCCCGGCGACCTCACTGACCCCACCGACCCCACGGACCCGGCGGACTCCACCGACCCGGACGAACAGCAGCAGCCCGACGACGGCACGGACACGCCCGGAGACGACACCACGCCCCCCGACTGCCCCACCCCCACCCCCGGCACGCAGGACACCCCCGACGAGATGCCGGCACCGCTCCCGCCCGGCTGTCCCTCGCCCCTCACGGGCGACCCGCTGGACCCCGGCTCCTTCGGCGGCTGACCGGCCGGGCGCCCCTGACCAGCGATGACGCCGTCCACATGCGGCCGTGCGAGGGTGCGCCTAGCGTTGGCCCATGGACGCGGGCACAGAGGGTGTCGAGGCGGCGCTGCGGCGCTGCTGCGGCGGCAGCTCCGCAGCCGCTTCGACCTCCACTCACTGCTTTCTCGATCTGTACGGGCCCGCGCTCGGCATGGGCGGCTTCGACTGGGACCTGAGCACCCGCGTGCTGCTCATGGACGCCGAGGCCCTCGCCCTGTTCGACCTGAGCCCCGACGAGTTCGACAACCGGCCCGAGAGCCTCGCCCCCCGGGTCCCGCCCATCGAGGCCCACCGCCTCGACGGCCAGGTCTCCCACGCCCTGAAGGACGGCAGCGTCAACTACGGCGCGTACTTCCGCGTCCGCCGCCGCGACGGCACGCTGCGCTGGACCCACACCCAGGGCCACATCGTGCGCGACGGCACGGGCCGCCCGCAGCGCATCGTCGGCATCGTGCGCGACGCCACGCGCGAGCTCAGCGACAGCACCGCCCACCGCGAACGCGTCGAGGCGGAGGCCGACCGGCGCCGCCGCACCAGCATCGTGCAGAACACCACCGCGGCCCTCGCCCACGCCCGGACCGTCGCGGACGTCATCGACGTACTGAAGGACACCCAGGGCCTGGCCAACCTCGGCGCGTCGAACATCGTCATGGGCCTGGTCGAGTCCGGGCGGATCCGGCTCGTCGCGGAGGGCCCCGTCGGCAGCTACGTGCCCGGCACCCGCGTCACCCGCGTCGACGAGCCGTACCCGATGAGCGAGACCGTGCGCACCCTCGCCCCGCGCTTCATCGAGTCGCCCCAGGACTTCGCGACCTCGTACCCGATCCTGTGGCCGCACATCGAGCACCTGGGGATCACCGCCGCCGCCTATCTGCCGCTGATCGCGCAGGCCCGGCCCATCGGCGCGCTCGGCCTGCTCTACCAGGACAAGACCGGGTTCACCGAGGAGGAGCGCAACGTCATCGTCGCGCTCGGCGGCGGCATCGCGCAGAGCCTCCAGCGGGCCATGCTGTACGAGCAGGAGAAGGACCTCGCCAAGGGCCTCCAGCAGGCCATGCTGCCCCGCACCATCCCCGGCGTGCCCGGCGCCGACATCGCCGTCCGCTACCGCAGCGCGGCGCTCGGCCGCGACGTCGGCGGCGACTGGTACGACGTCATCCCGCTGCCCGGCGGCCGCGTCGGCGCCGTCATCGGGGACGTGCAGGGCCACGACACGCACGCCGCCGCCGTGATGGGGCAGCTGCGCATCGTCCTGCGCGCGTACGCCGCCGAGGGCCACACGCCCGCCACCGTCATGGCCCGCGCCTCCGGCTTCCTGCACGAACTCGACACCGACCGCTTCGCCACCTGCCTGTACGCCGAGGCCGACCTGTCCACCGGCGTGGTCCAGCTGGTGCGCGCCGGACACATCGACCCGCTCCTGCGCCTCACCGACGGCACCTGCCGCCGCGTGCCCGTCGACGGCGGCCTGCCGCTCGGCCTGTCCGCGGAGTTCGGGCGGCTCGACTACCCCGTCACGACCGTCGAGCTCGACCCCGACCAGGCCCTGCTGCTCTACACCGACGGACTCGTCGAGGAGCCCGGCGCCGACCTCGACGACGGCACCCAGGCGCTCGCCGAGCTCGCCACCGCAGGGCCCCGCGACCTGGAGGCCCTCGCCGACCTGCTGTGCGGCAGCGTGGACGACGGCCGCGGTGACGACGACGCGGCGCTGCTCCTGCTCCGCCGCCGCGTCGTGGACGCGCCGCGCTCCGGCGGGCGCCTGCAGCAGCACGTCCCGCCGGGGGACCCCGAAGCGCTCGTCGAGGCCCGGCACATGATCCGCGCCGCCGTCCGCGCCTGGGGCGCGCGGGGCCGCGCCGACGAGATCGAACTCGCCGCCGACGAGCTCATCACCAACGCCCTCACGCACACCGACGGCCCCGCCATCGTCACCCTGCGCGTCCTCAGCGGCGCCGACCGGCGCCTGCGCGTCGACGTCGAGGACTCCTCCAGCGCACTGCCGCGGCTGCGCGAGGCCACCGACGACGGGGTCTCCGGGCGCGGACTGCTCCTCGTCGACCGGCTCGCGGACGTGTGGGGCGTGGACTCGCGGGGCGGCGGCAAGTGCGTGTGGTGCGAGTTCATCGTGCCCGCGCGGGGCGCGGAGAGGTGAGGGCGCGATGCCGGAACTGCCGGAGGTCGAGGCGCTGCGGGACTTCCTCGCGGCGGAGCTCGCCGGGCACGAGATCGTGCGGGTGCTGCCCGTCGCGGTGAGCGTCCTGAAGACGTACGACCCGCCGGTGACGGCGCTCGAAGGGCGTGAGGTGACCGGGGTCGCCCGGTACGGCAAGTTCCTCGCCGTCGACGCGGGCGGTCTCTGGCTCGTCACCCATCTCGCCCGCGCGGGCTGGCTTCAGTGGAAGGACCCCCTCCCGAGCGGTGCGCCGCGCCCCGGCAAGGGCCCGCTCGCGCTGCGCGTCGCCCTCGAGACCGGCGCGGGCTTCGACCTCACGGAGGCGGGTACGCAGAAGCGGCTCGCGGTGTACGTGACCGACGACCCGCTCGCCCTGCCGGGCATCGCCCGCCTCGGTCCCGACCCGCTCGCCGACGACTTCACCGAGGAGCGCTTCGGGGAGCTGCTCGACGGTGAACGGCGGCAGCTCAAGGGGGCGTTGCGCGACCAGAGCCTGATCGCGGGGATCGGCAACGCCTACAGCGACGAGATCCTGCACGCGGCGCGGATGTCCCCCTTCAAGCTCGTGGACCGCCTTTCCGGCGAGGAGCGGCGGCGTCTGTACGCGGCCCTGCGCGCCACCCTCACGGAGGCCGTGGCCCGGGCCCGCGGCGTGTCCGCCGCCCACCTCAAGTCGGAGAAGAAGTCGGGGCTGCGGGTGCACGGGCGCACGGGTTCCCCGTGTCCGGTGTGCGGTGACGTGATCCGCGAGGTGTCCTTCGCGGACTCGTCCCTCCAGTACTGCGCGTCTTGCCAGACGGGCGGCAAGCCTCTGGCGGACCGCCGCCTGTCCCGCCTCCTGAAGTAGCCATCTCCGACTCGCTGTCGGCGGCTGCGCGTCCGCCCGGGTGCGGGCAGGTGGGTGGTTTCCGCCGCTACCGCGGCGGTTTGTTTCCCACCCGCCCGCCCGTTTCCACCCTCCCAGGGGGTGGACGCCCCCGGGGTGGGGTGGACTGGATCTGTACGGGGTGGGGAGCGGGGCATGGGGCGGGAGTTGGTGGTGTCGGCGACGGTTGGGGTGTCGGGTGGCGGCCGACGGGCAAAGGGTGTGGGCCGCTGACGCTCTCGTTGAACCCGATCAGTGCGTGTGCGCGGGAGTGCCGCGAGGTATCACCTTGGGAAGCTAGGGTGATATTGCCTTGATCGTCCAGTTCGCCTGCGGTGGAACGGTCGACGCTTGCTGGGCGAACCCGTTGATTCCCCTGGTTTCCCACTCGACCCGGCACGTGCCTGGCATGACTACTTCATCTTGAAGCGCAGGCCCGGCCCTACCAGGGAAGAGCTCCCACTGGCAGGGCCGGATGATCACCTGCGGTTGGTCCTTACTTCGTCACGCACCGCGCGAACAGAACGAATCGCAGTGATCAACTTTTGGGAGAGCGCCGGAACCTGGTCGAAGAGGTGTCCCACGACCGTGAACCCCCCAACGACCGCCGCGGTCCCGACAGTCACCCATCCCGCCAGTTCCATGTAGCCCCTTTCGAAGAGAGATCGGTGTAGGCACCAGGGGCTACTGGCGCCCTCGCTCGTAGCACCCGGTATCGCCTGGTCGGCACCGATCTCATTCCCGAACTACACGGACTGTCAGGTGACTTGAGTCTACCCACTGCTGCCGCCTCTGTCCGTACAGAGCTGAGGCTGACCACAGGTTCAACACGGTCGCTCGGTACAGCGGTGGGGTGTACCTTCGACGCCTAGGGTGCGATAAACAAATGGGGAGGACCTGTGCCCAAACCTCGTGGTAGCGATTTCGAGGGGGATGGCTTCTATGCGTCCATGAGGAAGCTTGAGGACTCCTGTGACGCGTTGTCAACTGATAGGATTCCCGCCCTAGGTGAAAAGGCGCCTAAGTTGTACACGACCCTCGGAACCTTACTGTCCCTCCTGGAAAGATCCTCTAGCTGCTATTGGGGTTGCTCAGGCGGGGATCATGCAATTGAGCACCTGACTGGAGGGGTCTGCAATGCGGCACGCGCCGCTATACGTCTAATGCATATGGGCTTCTACGACGAGGCTCTCACACTGTCTCGATCAATAGCCGAAAGGGTGAATCTGGCCTCCCTGTTCCTCTATGATCCAGAGAGCCTGGCCGAATGGAGAAGTGCAGACGGTAAGGATCGTCGGCGCAAGTACTCTCCCGTTCGGGTTCGGACGCGTCTGGAGCGGGGAGGCTGGGGAGTGCCAACTGATCAGGTCAGATATTCAAAGCTGAGTGGATATGGAGCTCATCCTGGCCACATCCCGCAACATTTCATTCCTCATGGCCCACCTGCGGCTGGCGGATTCTATAGCGAGATCGGCCTGTTGATTTCTCTGAATGAAATCGGCCGCAGCGTGATTCTCTATTCCGGAATCTTTATCGGTTCAATCGCCCTCCCCAAGGAGGTTTCGCAACGCTTCAGCGCCCTAGCGGCAGAAGCTGCTCATTACCTAGGGAAGGTCAGCCTCGAAGGCATGGATGAATACTGGGAGCAACGCTCTGCTGAATAGCCCCATTCAAGCTTGGCGGATTCCCCGCGGAAAGCCAAATGTTAACGGTGGTCGGGATCAGTGGCCAGCGCACAATCGCCGCCCTGACTGGCGAGACAGCCCTCCGCTCTGACTAGCTTCAGGGGCCGGGGCTTCTGTTGTTGGTCGGCGTTATCTCCATGCAGCCCTAGGTCAGTCCGGGCTTCGAGCCGTGCAGTAGGTCAAGGATCGGTGGCCTGTGGTTGCCCTGCAGAACCACTCGTGACACGGCGCGCCCCTCCACCTAACAGCGACGTGCTGCCCTCAAATCGGTCAACCTCCCATAATCCGCGTAACGCTGCACATAAGCACGGCTACTATGGCCGCATGAAGAGTGTCGAGTCGGACTGGTGGCTGGAAAACGGCCTGCATGAATTCACGGAGAGCGGGCACGGAAAGAATGGCATCGGCGATTACGACCGAATGATGATATCGCGTGCTGAAGCTTCATTCCATCATGCGGCATACCGACTCTCGAACCACCGTGGAGAGTATGATCGAATTGACGCTGTTCTCGCCCTCAAGCGTGCTGTCGATACGCGCCTCGAACACCTGAATTCGATTTACTGTTTTAGTCAGTACTTGGATTCGAGGAATGTCAGCTGGCTCGGCCTTCTCGAAACCTGGGGCGTAATCCTCCAGCGTTCACTGCGCCGCCTCAGGCGCCTGCGCAACGCCGTGGAGCACGATGGAGCCGAGCCGCCTACGCTGGACGAGTGTGAAGACTATCAGGAGGTCTGCTGGTGGTTCCTGAAGGGAACCATTGATTATCTTTCCCCGCTCTGCAACTATGACTTCTTTTGGGGTGAAAACTCTGGATCCTTTTCCATCGAGTACAACCCGCTGACCGTCACGTTGATTGGTGAATTTGCGCCTGAAGTGATTTCGGATTGTCAAGTTGATGGATGGATTAGGTTGGGCGCGGCAGTAGGTATCTCGCCACGTCGATCAGGGCGGTGCTTCCTCCAGGGGGAAGTGGTTGACGAAGATGCGCGATTGGAGTTCTTGCAATTCGCTATGGACTACTTCGGGATGACGACACGTAGATTCGATTGAGGGCGTAAAAGCGAGAGTCGGGCGGGGCGGCTTTGGGCTGGAAGGCCCCTTTGGCGCGAGTGCGATCACGGCCCGTGAGCTCTCGGCGCGTCGGGCAGTCTTTAGATCTACCCGGTAAAGCACGACGTTGGGGCCATGGTCTTCGAGCCCGCACCAAAGTGGCTGCCTGAAGCTGTGGAGCCCTAGTCGCGACGTACCGGATTCTCCGACTTCAAGCAGCCGATCGCCGTAACGCGCGACGGGCCGGGGGAGGCAGTAGCGCAGGTCCAGCCGCGCGCGGATGCGAGCCGCCTTGAATCCGTGACGAAGGTCGTAACGCAGTCGGTTCGTTGGTCCTGAAGCCGCTTGTGCAGGACGGGCCCTCGGTCATCAGACAGTGATCGACAGCCTGCGTGCTGTGACGTTATCTACCGACACGGACCCTATGGGGTGACGGGAACTGATCACAGCTCTGCCGGGTGTGGGCGGGAGTACCGTTCTGAGTGTCTAGTTCAGAACGGGAGTCAGTATGCCCGACCCAACTGACAGCACCACAGGTGGGATTGGGGCGCGCATCTCCGAAGTGCGCGCTCTGTGCGCCCTCTCGCTTCGGGAGCTCGGGGCGCGTGCCCACGTCTCGCCGTCCATGCTCTCCAGGATCGAGAGCGGTGATCGATACGCCAGCCCTGCCATCGTCGCGGCCATCGCACGGGCGTTGGGCGTGAGTGTGTCGGTCCTGCATGGGCAGCCGTACATCCACATGCTTCAGTCGGACCAGTTGGACCGGCTCGTCACTCCGATCAGCTCCGCGCTCGATGACTGGGATATCCCGCCCAGCGATGACGATCCGCAGCCCAGGTCGCTTGCGACCTTGGAAGCCGAGGTGGGGCGGCTCCGGGAGCGCCGGGCCAAGGCGGAGTACATCGAGATCGCCGAGCGGCTTCCCGCCCTGATCTCGGAGATCAATCACCGGGTTCTGCTGCACGATCAGCCTGATCACGAGCGTGAGCGCGTGTGCTGGCTGCAAGCGGAGATCGGGCGCACGGTGTACGTCGTGAGCCGTCAGATCGGCTACCTGGACCTTGCTCGGCTCGCCCTGTCTCGCATGGCGGCGGCCGCCCCACGGTCCGGGGACCCGCAGCAGGTGGCCATTGAGCGGTGGGATCGTGCGCAGCTGATGGCCGATGCCGCTCGGCATGACCGGGGCGTGGCGCTGGTGCAACAGGCGCTGCGGGACCTGGATGACGACGGCGCTCGGGCCACGCGTGCGGTGCGTGGTGCCCTCCACTTGAAGGCCGCGATTCTCTCAGGCCGCATGGGCGACGCCGGCGCGGCCGACGACTGGCTTACGGCAGCCCATGAGATTGCCCGGAAGACAGGCGAGACGCGGGACTACGGCCTGGTGTTCGGTCCCGTGAACTGCGCGATCCACAGCATGGCTGCGGCCAGTGATCGGGACAAGCACGGCAAGGCGCTGGAGAAGGCCAGGGCCGTTCACCTGCCCGATGACTATCCAGCGGCGCGCGCGGGGCACTACTGGGTGGACCGGGCTCGTGCCGAGGCGTGGACGGCGCGTCATGACGACGCACTGTCTTCGCTGGTGAAGGCCAAGGGCGTTGCTCCGCAACAGACGCGGTACCACCCTGGTGTGCACGAGACGGTGGCGACGCTGCTGCGCACCAGGGCCAAGGCGCCTGATCCGCTGATGAAGTACGCGCAGTGGTGCGGCGTCTAGCGCAAGAATCGTGATTGAACAAGGGCCCCAGCGTTGCCAATTGGGCAACGCTGGGGCCTTTACACGGCGGAATGCTGTCGGGGTACGAGACCCCCGCGACCGCTGTCACGGCCCGGGGGCGTGGCCACCAACCCCGGGAGGTTGACGACGTGCCCCAAGTTATCGCGAGACTGTTCGCTCCGCTGGTGCGGCTCCTGGCTCCTATCGACGGCTGCCACCGGAATGCTGTGCCCAATGGGCGGTGGTCTCCGTGAGTACGCGCGCTGTGCTGCGGTTCGAGACCTGGACGCTCGAACCTGACCGTGAGCCCGACGCGGAGCCGATCACGTACGCCATGCAGTGCGTCGTGGACGGCGAGACCTCGCCGGTGAGCGAGGACTACGCTGAGCCGCAGACGTGGGTGATGGAGCACTGTGGACGGCACCCGTCCCACCACACCTACCGAGAGCTCATCACACGGCCGTGGCGCGCTTGGCGGCGGCCATGATGCGCCATGCGATGGGTTCGGCTTCCGGCCGGGACTGGCTGACGGCCGTATGTGAATCTCAGGTGGGCGGAATGGCTCTTCCTGTCTCGCTTCGAATTCGGGTACCTATCTGTCTACCCAATAGAGGCGTAGCCCGTCTTATGGAGCTCTGTGCAGGTCAGGCGCTTCTTGGCCCTTCCTGCGCAGCCTGCAACTCCTCTATGAGGAAACAGAGGAAGTATTCACACAGGTGCCGGGAGGGGCGATGACGCGCGCCGACGACGCCTTCGACGACAGTGGCGTGCCCGAACCGCTCGGCGGCATGGTCCTCGGCCCCGTCCCGGAATCAGCGAGATGTGCCCGTCGCTGGTCCCGACAGTTCTCCGATTCCCACCACCTCGCCTGCTGCGCCGACGACTGCGTGCTCATGCTCTCGGAGCTCGTCACCAACGCCATCGTGCACGGCAAAGCCGACGAGCCCTGGCGGGTGCGGGTCTACTGGTACCGCATGGGCGAAGCGCTGCACGTGGAGGTGCACAACCCCGGCTGCCCCGCCCACGTCCGCCTGCGGACGCCTGAGGCCACGGAGGCCCACGGGCGCGGGCTGTTCCTCGTCGACGAGCTGGCTGACGAGTGGTGGGCCGGTCCGAGTCGGCATGGCGGGACGGTCGTCGTGTTCGTCATGCACCGCGCCTTCAAGCCTGACTAAGGAAGTACTAAAGAGCACTTAATTGCTGCCACGGGTGTCAAAAACGAGCCTGGAATCCGGCCTCCTGGGGTGACATCAGGACCCAGGGGACCGGAGCGCGGCATGGACGTCGACCCAGAAGGCTTCGATTACGAATACGAAGCTGAGCAGAGACCGTGGCGCCATCGCCAGACGCCGGGGCGCGGGCGTGAGCGTACGTACTCCGGATGTGTGAGGCACGTGGGCGGCAGCGAAGGCGCCCGTCTGCGGCTCAAGTTGGCGGATGCCATCCGCTCCCTCCTCGTATGGGCCACGACCGACTCCGCCAAGGCACATTCATCTTCCGAGGTGAGACCCGATGACCGCGCGGACTCCTAGCCAAGGTAGGACCCCTTCCACACCCGCTCTGTCGGACCTGTCCGTCTCCCCCTTCGGCCTGCCCCTCGCGCTCCTGCACGGAGAAGTCCGCGTCGCCTGGGTGGGCCGCACCTCGACCGAGGACCAGCAGGACCCCCGGCAGTCGCTTCTGCGCCAGTGGGAGCGGTGCAAGTCCGCGCTGCCGGAGGCGTGGGCCATCGTCTGCCACTTCTACGACGTGGAGTCCGGTCGCAAAGAGCTCAGCGAGCGCAGCCAGGGCTCGGACTTCGAGCGCTTCGGCATCCCCATCGCCCGCGACGGCGGCATCGTCGACCTGCTCGCCGAGGCCGCCCACCCCAACCGCCGCTTCGACGCCGTCATCTGCGAGAGCACCTCCCGCGTGGCCCGCCGCATGTACGAGAACCTCTCCGTCGAACGGGAGTTAGAGCACGCCGGGGTGCCGCTCTTCGCCTGGAACGAGCCGATCAAGCTCGACGGTGGCCGTGCTCAGCAGATCCTCCAGCGCCGGATCAATCAGTCGGTCGCCGAGTACGAGGTGTTCAACGCCCTGGAGACCTCCTGGGGCGGACTGTGCACCCACGTCCGCGAAGGCTGGAACATCGGCAAGCCGCCCTACGGCTACAAGGCCAGGACCTACCGCCACCCCAACCCCGCCAAGGCAGCGCGAGGCGCCACCAAGAGCAGCCTGGAGCCGGACGGCAAGCGGGCGGAGACGGTCACCCAGATCGCGCTATGGCGCTACCACGACAGCGTCGGCTATTCGACCATCGCCGATCGGCTGAACGCCGACCTGGACCGGTACCCGCCGCCCACGCCGCCGGGCGGGGTCTCGCGGGCGCGCGGGGCCTGGAGCAAGTCCACCGTCTGCGAGCTCCTGCGCAACCCGAAGTACACCGGCCACCAGGTCTTCAACCGCAGGGCCACGCGCTCCCGGCACGGTGCCGTCAACGATCCGCAGATGTGGGTGTGGTCACCGGAGCCGGTCCACGAACCGCTGATCCCGAAGTGGATGTTCGACGAGCTAGCCGTACGCCGTCAGGCCAAGCGCGGCTCCCGCGACGGGAACGCCCTCAACAAGCACCCCGCCACTCGCCGCACCTACGTGTTGCGCGGCCTGATCCACTGCGCCTGCGGGCGCCGCCTGTTCGGCAATCATCGGCATCGGACGACGTACTACACCTGCTGGCCCCGGGCCAACAACCGTGGCCGTCCCGACGTGTACGCCGGACACCCCAAGACCCTCTACATCAACGAAGCCGATCTCCTGGAGGCCATCGGCGCCTTCTTCGCCGACCGCGTCTTCGGCCCGCAGCGCCGTGCCCTCCTCGCCGCCGACCTGTGCGACGCAGACGTACGCGCGTCCCAGGAGCGCGAGACGGAACGGGAACGGCATCAGCGCACCCTCGCCGACCTCGCCCGCCGCCAGAGCAATGTCCTCCGCCAGGCCCAGGACACAGACCCCGACGATCCCTTCGCGCGCGGCCTGCGGCAGACGTACAACGACCTGGAAGCCCGGCGAAAGGACGCCCTCGACGCCATCGAGGAGCTCGACGCGGCCGATGACGCCGAGCCCCCGCGCCCGACCGCGCAGGCCGCCGATCTCCTGGACGCTCTGCCGTATCTGGCTCTCAATCTCGCGCGTGCCCCCGAACGGCTCCAGCGACGCCTGTACGAGATCACCCATCTCACCATCCGCCTCCACCCGAACAGCGACGACGTCACCTTCACCATCAGGCTTCCCGCCGACCGGCTCCCGGAGATCGGCCGCGCGGCGGAAGCGGTCACCAGGGCCAGGCACGCGCAGGGGCCCGCAACCAAGCTGGTCGCGGGCCCCTGCCCAAGCGCATCCCGTACGGATGCCGTCCGTGCCCCCGGTGGGGGCCGGCCGCCGTCGGCGGGTGCGGCCCGGCGGGTGGTAGTGGGTGGGCGGGCGGGAAGAAGCCGCCGCGTTAGCGGCGGTACCTGTGCGCAGGGGCGGTAGGTACTGGGTGTGTCTCTTATAAAA
>NZ_JBHYJH010000112.1:0-28091 GCF_042740445.1 Streptomyces sp. NPDC059003
AGGACGAGGCGCGCAGCGCCGGAGAGGAGGGGGTCTGGGGGCGGAGCCCCCAGGGACGGGGCGGGTGGGTGGGAGAAGGGACGGGGCTAGCCCGCTACGAACGTCCCGGCCGCCTTGTCGTGCCAGCACTGCCGCCAAGGCCGATCAAACACACACCACACCACCCCGACGAGCCCCACCCCCAGCACCCCCGGCACGCTGTACACCAGCCACCGCCGCAGCGCCGCCCCAAAGGCCGGCGCCCCGTGCTGCGCGATGTCCCGCACCTCGATCCCGCACACCTTCTTCCCGAGGGTCCGGCCCCACTTGGCGGTCGGCAGCGCCTCGTACAGGACGCCGAAGAGAAGCAGTACGCCGAGGACCATGCCGAGGTATCCGGCGGTGGTGCCGTCGAGCAGCCACACGGTGACCTTCTCGCCGGACATCTTCGCCGCGTCGATCTTGCTGTCGATGTGGTCGGCGGCCCGCGTGCCGAGGGGCAGCGCCGCTCCGGCGGTGACGGCGGCGAGGACGACGGTGTCGATGAGCCGCGCCGCGAACCGCTTGCCGAGCGCCGCGGGCCGGGCCGAGGCGTGGGCCTGGGCGGCCGCAGCGAACGGGTCGGTGGCGACCGGCTTCCACGGCACGACGGGGCCGTCGGGCTGGGAGGCCGTGGGCTGCTGTGCGGGCTGCGCGAGTTGGTGCACCTGCTGGGCCCAGGAGGCCGCACCGCCACCGGCCCCCGCGACCAGCGGGGAAGCGTCGCCCCCGGCTGCGGCGCCCCCGGCGCGGGCGTCGGCCGCCCCTGCCTGCTGCGGCACGGAGGCCCGGGGGGCCGCCGAAGCGGGCGGCGTGGCGCCGGGCGTGGACGGGCTCGCCCCGAAGGCCGCGGGCGCCGCAGGCGTGGATGGCGTGGATGGCGTGGATGGCGTGGATGGCGCGGTCGCGGGCGGCGTCGCCGCGGGCGTCCGGGACACCGCGGGCGGAGTGGCGCCCGGCGCCGGGGTCGCCCCGGGCCTGGACGAGGTCACCCCGGGCGCCGGGGACGTCCCGCCGGGTGCCGCGGACGCCCCGGGTGACGGGAACCTCCCGGGTGCCGGGGACGTCCCGGGCTCGGGGTGGTGGTTCGGGTGCAGAGCCCTGATCGACATCGTGCCGCCGTCCCGCTCCCGTGCCGGTTTCACCGGTCCGGAGGGACGGCGGAAGGTGACCGTTCCCTCGCCCGTGGTGGGGCGGGGTGCGCCCGGCTTGACGGCGCGGATGCCCATGGTGCCGGGGCCCTCGGTCTCCGGCTCGGGCCTGGCCTGTGCGGGGACGCGGCGCGCGGTGTCCTGGGGCGTGCCCTGCGCGGCCGGTGCGGTGTCGCCGGGCACGCGGGGGTCCGGCTGCCCCGGGGAACCCCAGGAGACGCGCTGGTCCTGCTCGCCGCCGAGGCCGGTCTGGCGGGCGGCGTCCGCCTGCCAGGCCGACGCGGGCTCGGGCCGCGCCCCGTGCCGGGCGGGGTCGGCGTCGTCGGCGGCGGCCGCCGAGTCCGGCGTATCCGGCATATCCGGCGTATCCGGCGTATCCGCGGACTCCGACTGCGCGACCCCCTCCGGCTCCTCGTCGAAGAACATCGGCCCCGTCTCCTCGGCCACCGCGGGAGCGGCCACCGCGGGAGCGGGCGCCGCCGCGGCGCGGGGCGGCGCGGGCAGGGGCTCTCCGTCGGACGGCGCCGGGCGGCTCGTACCGGGCACCCAGGCCGCGCCGTTCCAGTACCGGACGTATCCGGGAATGGACGGGTCGGGGTAGTAGCCCTCGCGGGGCCTGTCGTCACCGGGGGCCGGAGTTGGGGCGCTCATGTCCGTCGTCCCGTATCTGCTCGGGGGTCTGTGAGGCTCCACATCTATCAGACCGGCGCGCCCGTCCGGGCGGCTCCCGCAGCACCGCCCCCTTCTCCGCACGGTTCCCGAACTTCTCCGAAAAAACTTTCCCGAAGTCGCGTAATGAACGGCGCCCCCCGCGCTCTCGATCTCTGCGGGCCCGCTCCCGGGCCCGCGCGCGTACGCCACGTACGCCACGTACAGAGAGACAGAGAGAGGAAGCGCGAGCGACATGCACACAGTCGTGGAACGAGAGCTGGAACTGAAACTGGTCCTGTCGCCGGAGCGGGCGATCCCCGTCCCGGCCCGGCTCACCTACCGCACCGACGATCCGTACGCCGTCCACATCGCCTTTCACATCGGCTCCGAGCACCCCGTGAACTGGACGTTCGCCCGTGAGCTGCTCGTGGAGGGCGTGTTCAGGCCGTGCGGGCACGGGGACGTGCGGGTGTGGCCGACGAAGGTCGAGGGGCGGTCGGTCGTCCTGATGGCGCTCAGCTCGCCGGACGGGGACGCGCTCCTCGAGGCGCCCGCGCCCGCCGTCTCGGCCTGGCTGGAGCGCACCCTGCGGGTGGTCCCCCCGGGTTCTGAGGCCGAGCAGCTCGGCATCGACGACGGCCTCGCCGAGCTGCTCGCGCCGACCCCCGGCCGCGCCGACGAGCTGTGGCTGCGCGACCCGTGGCCCTCGGACGAGTCCAAGGACGGTGAGTGAGCGCAGACGTCACGGGGGGGCGCCCGCCGTGGGGGTGGGCCGACGGCGCGGCGGGCCGTGCCGGATCAGAAGAGTTTGCCGGGGTTCAGGAGGTGGTGCGGGTCGAAGGCGGCCTTGACGGCGCGCTGCATCTCCACGCCCACGGGGCCGAGTTCGCGCGCCAGCCACTCCTTCTTCAGGACGCCGACGCCGTGCTCGCCCGTGATGGTGCCGCCGAGGTCGAGGCCGAGGGCCATGATCTCGTCGAAGGACTCACGGGCGCGCCGGGACTCGTCGGGGTCCGCCGCGTCGAAGCAGACCGTGGGGTGCGTGTTGCCGTCGCCCGCGTGGGCGCAGACCCCGATGGTGAGGCCGTACTTGTCGGCGATGGCCTCGACGCCTTCGAGCAGGGCGCCCAGCCGGGAGCGCGGCACGCACACGTCGTCGATCATCGTCGTGCCCTTGACGGCTTCGAGGGCGGTGAGCGAGAGGCGCCGCGCCTGGAGCAGGAGTTCGGACTCGGCCGCGTCCTCGGCCGGGACGACCTGGGTGGCGCCCGCCGCCTCGCACAGGGCGCCGACGGCGGCGAGGTCGGCGGCGGGGTCCGGGGTGTCGAAGGCGGCGAGGAGCAGGGCCTCCGTTGTCTCCGGCAGGCCCATGTGGGCGAGGGAGTTGACGGCCCGGATCGTCGTGCGGTCCATCAGTTCGAGGAGGGATGGCACGTGTCCCCCCTCCATGATCCGGCAGACGGCGTCGCAGGCCTCGGCCGCCGAGCCGAACTCGGCGGCCAGGACCAGCTGCTGGGGCGGCTTCGGCTTCAGCGCGAGGATCGCCCGTACGACGATGCCGAGGCTGCCCTCGGAGCCGACGAAAAGCCGCGTCAGGTCGTACCCGGCGACGCCCTTGGCGGTGCGGCGTCCGGTGCTCATCAGGCGGCCGTCGGCGAGGACGACGTCGAGCCCGATGACGTACTCGGCCGTCACGCCGTACTTGACGCAGCACAGGCCGCCGGACGCCGTGCCGATGTTGCCGCCGATGGTGCACGTCTCCCAGCTGGACGGGTCCGGCGGGTAGTACAGGCCGTGCTCGCCGACCGCGCGGGACAGCGTGGCGTTGACGACGCCGGGCTCGACGACCGCGATCCGGTCGACGGGGCTGATCTCCAGGATGCGGTCCATCTTGACCAGCGAGAGCACGATGCAGCCGTCGGTCGCGTTGGCCCCGCCCGACAGGCCGGTGCGGGCGCCCTGCGGCACGACCGGGACCTTGAGCTCGGTGGCGGTGCGCAGCACGTGCTGTACGTGCTCGACGGTGCGGGGCATGACGACGACGGCCGGTGTGCCCGCCGCGCAGAAGCTCGCCATGTCGTGCGCGTACGAGGACATGACGTCGGGGTCGGTGAGGACCGCGTCGGCCGGGAGGCCCGCGCGGAGGCGTTCGATGATGCGTTCGACCGGGGCGCTGCTCATGATCACAGCCTCGCACCCGGGGCCATCGGTGTGAACCCGTGTGCGGCGCTCTTCGCGTGCCGGGACGCACTCTTCGTATTGACGCACAGTGAGCGCCATGGAGAGCGCCATGGAGAGCGAGAACCGGGTCTTGTCGGAGGGCCCGGAGGTCCCGTCCGGGGTGGGGGCGCGCCGCTCCCGTGGTGGTCGGCGGGTGCTGATCGCGGCCGTCACCGCTGTGGCGGGGGCCGCCGTGCTCGGGGGCGTGATCGTCGGTGTCGCGCGGCTCGACGAGGCGCAGGCGCCGCCGCCCGCGCTCGGGCCCGCGGCGCGCGCCCTGGCCGCGGCGGGCGGCGGCGTCCCGGCGGCGCTGCCCGATCTGGCCGCGCTCATCGGGGAGCGCGAGGCCCATCTGCGGGCGCATCCCGGCGACGACCAGTCGTGGGCGGTGCTCGGTACGGCGTACGTGGAGAAGGGCCTCAGGACCGCCGACTCCTCGTACTACCCGAAGGCCGAGCACTCGCTGCGTACGTCGTTGAAGGCGCGGCCCGCGGGGAACGTCGACGCGCTCGCCGGGTTCGCGGCGCTCGCGAACGCGCGGCACGACTACCGGGCCGCGCGGACGTGGGGCGAGCGGGCGGTGCGGCTCGCGCCGAAGCGGTGGACGACGTATCCGGTGCTCATCGACGCCTACCGGGGGCTCGGCGACGCCAAGGCCGTCGGGCGGTCCCTGGAAACCCTCCAGGAACTCCGGTCCGGCGCGGCCGTCAAGGTCCGGGCCGGGATGGTCTACCGCGACCGGGGCTGGCGCGAGGACGCGGCCGCCGCGCTCTCCGACGCGGCCGCGCTCGCCGGGAGCCCCGCCGAGCGGGCCGCGTGTCTGTACCGGGTCGGGGAGCTCGCCTGGGAGCGGGGTGAGTACGCGGAGGCGCTGCGCTACTTCGACGCGGCGCTCGGGGCCGAGCCCGACCACCATCCGGCGCTCGCCGCGAAGGGGCGCGCCCTGGCCGCGCTCGGGCGGACCTCCGAGGCCCTCCAGGCCTACCAGGGGGCCATCGCCCGGCGGCCCGCGCCCGAGTACGCCCTGGAACTGGGTGAGTTGTACGAGTCCCTGAAGCTGATGCCTGCGGCGCGGGCCCAGTACGACCTGGTGCGGGAGCGCGTCCGGCGGGCCGGACGCGCGGGCGTCGATGACGAGCGGGTGCTCGGGCTCTTCGAGGCGGATCACGGTGACCCGGAGCGGGCCGTGCGGCGGCTCACCGCGGAGTACGCGCGGCACCGCAGTCCCGAGAACGCCGACGCGCTCGGCTGGGCGCTGCATCGGGCCGGGGACTCGGGGGCGGGGCTTGCGCATGCGGTGGCGGCGATGAAGAAGGGGCCGCGCAGTGCGGTGTTCGCCTATCACCGGGGGGAGATCGAGCGGGAGCTCGGCCGCTATGGCGCGGCCCGCCGTCACTTGGCGGAGGCCCTGCGCCTCAGTCCCCGCTTCTCGCCCCTGGGCGCCGCCGCGGCAAGCCACGCCCTGGAGGCCCTGGGCGACCCCCCGGAGGGCGGCCCCGCCCAACTCCACGCCCCGAGCCCCCCACGCCGCCCCACCCACCGCTGACCCACACCCGCGAGGCGCCGACAGCTCCCCACCACTACCGCGGCGCTTTCTTCCCCACCCGCGAGGTGGACGCCCCCGGTGGGGGTGACCCGCCGCCAGCGCCTGCGGGCCCCCGCCGCTACCGCGGCGCTTTCTCTCCCACCCGCCCGCCCGTTTCCACCTTCCCGCGAGGTGAGCGCCCCTTGTGGGGGTGACCCACCATCGGCGTCCGTCGGTTCGCGCCGCTGCGGCGGTGGCTTGGGCGCCGTCGGCGACTGCGGGTTGGCGCCGCTACCGCGGCGGATTGTTTCCCACCCGCCCGCCCGTTTCTGGTCTCACGGTCGGTGGGCGCCTCTGGTGGGGGCCGTTCGCCATCGGCGGCTGCGGGGCAGGGGGTGCACCCCGGGCGGCAAGTCACGGAAGGCCAGATGGGAGAGAACCCGCCACGACAACGGCATGCCCTGCGCACACGCCAAGCCCCAGCCCCAGCCCCAGCCGCAGCCGCAGCCGCAGCCGCAGCCGCAGCCGCAGCCGCAGCCGCCAACGGCGAACCACCCCCACAGGGAGCGTCCACCCGCTGGGAGGGCAGAAACGGGCGGGCGGGTGGGGAAGAAGCCGCCGCGATAGCGGCGAGGGGCCGCAGACGCCAACGGAGAGCCAGCCCCACCAGGGGCATCCACCCCACGGGAGGGCAGAAACGGGCGGGCGGGTGGGAGAGAAGGCGCCGCGGTAGCGGCGGGGACCCGCAGACGCCGACGGAGAGCCAGCCCCACCGGGGGCGTCCACCCCACGGGAGGGTGGAAATGGGCGGGCGGGCGGGGAAGGAACCGCCGCAGTAGCAGCGAGGGGCCGCAGGCGCTGGCGGCGGGGCAGGACCGCCAGGGGCGTCCACCCCACGGGAGGGTGGAAACGGGCGGGCGGGTGGGAGAGAAGGCGGCGCGGTAGCGGTGGGGGCCGTAGGTGTTGGCGGCGGGGCAGGCCCGCCAGGGGGGTTGGCCCCCCGGCGGGTGGGAGAGGGGCCGCCGCGGTGGTGGGGGCCCGCCGCCGGTGGAGGTCGGCGGCGGGGTGGCCCCGCCAGGGGCGCTCGCCCCACGGAGGGGCGGGCGCCGGCGGTGGGGCGGCCCCACCAGGGGCGTTCGCCCGTGGTCAGGGTGGAAACGGGCGGGCGGGTGGGAAGTGGGCCCGAGAACCTTAAAGGTTGCCGCGCTTTTCCTGCTCCCGCTCAATCGCCTCGAACAGCGCCTTGAAGTTCCCCTTCCCGAACCCCATCGACCCGTGCCGCTCGATCATCTCGAAGAAGACCGTCGGCCGGTCCTGGACCGGCTTGGTGAAGATCTGGAGCAGGTAGCCGTCCTCGTCCCGGTCGACGAGGATCTTCAGCTCGCGCAGGGTCTCGACGGGAACCCGCGTCTCACCGGCCCACTCGCCGAGGGTGTCGTAGTAGGAGTCGGGCGTGTCCAGGAACTGGACCCCGGCCGCACGCATCGTGCGCACCGTGGCCACGATGTCGTTCGTGGCGAGCGCGATGTGCTGCACGCCCGCGCCGCCGTAGAACTCCAGGTACTCGTCGATCTGGGACTTCTTCTTGGCGATGGCCGGCTCGTTGATGGGGAACTTGACCTTCAGGGTGCCGTCCGCCACCACCTTCGACATCAGCGCGCTGTACTCGGTCGCGATGTCGTCGCCCACGAACTCCTTCATGTTCGTGAAGCCCATGACCTTGTTGTAGAAGGCGACCCACTCGTTCATCTTGCCGAGCTCGACGTTGCCCACGCAGTGGTCGATCGCCTGGAAGGTCCGCTTCGCGGGCGGCTCGACGATCGGGGACGCGGGGACGAAGCCGGGCAGGTAGGGCCCGGAGTACCCGGAGCGCTCGACCAGCGTGTGCCGGGTCTTGCCGTACGTGGCGATGGCCGCGAGCACCACGACACCGTTCTCGTCCTTGACCTCGTACGGCTCCTCGATGCCCCGCGCCCCGTGCTCGACGGCGTAGGCGTACGCGGCGCGCGCGTCCGGCACCTCGATGGCGAGGTCGACGACGCCGTCGCCGTGCGCGGCCACGTGGTCGGTGAGGAAGGTGCCCCACTCGGAGGAGGCCTTGATGACGGAGGTGAAGACGAACCGGGCGGAGCCGTTCTCCAGGACGTAACTGGCGGTCTCGCGGCTGCCGTTCTCCGGTCCGGAGTACGCGACGAGCTTCATGCCGAACGCCGTGGAGTAGTAGTGCGCGGCCTGCTTGGCGTTGCCCACGGCGAAGACGACCGCGTCCATTCCCTTGACCGGGAAGGGGTCTGCCTCGCGCGCGGTTTCGGGGGTGGTGTGTGTGGTCTGAGTCATAGTCCGAGGCTCCCGCCGATCCGCAAGGTGCGCAATAGTTCTCGTAATCGCTGGGCAATGTGCGCAGCGAAACTCCAGTAGCAGCGGACGATCTGTACACACTGACCACTTCGGAGGCGTCATGGCGATCGATCATCTGGACGGCCGGCTCATCGTGCTGCTCGCGCGGGAGCCGCGGATCGGCGTCCTGGAGGCGTCGCGCAGGCTCGGCGTCGCGCGCGGCACGGTGCAGGCCCGGATGGACCGGCTTCAGTCGAACGGAGTCATCCGCGGCTTCGGCCCGCAGGTGGATCCCTCGGCGCTCGGCTACCCGGTCACGGCGTTCGCGACGCTGGAGATCAAACAGGGCCAGGGCGCCGACGTCCGGGCGCACTTGGCGGGCGTGGCGGAGGTCCTGGAGCTGCACACGATCACCGGGCACGGCGACATGCTGTGCCGCCTGGTGGCCCGGTCGAACGCGGATCTCCAACGTGTGATCGACCGGGTGGTGGGTTTTGATGGCATCGTCCGGGCCTCCACGGCGATCGTCATGGAGAACCCCGTTCCGCTGCGGATCATCCCGCTGGTGGAGCAGGCGTCCGGCAACTGACGACCTGGGTAGGGAGTACGACGCACGCGGGCGCACGGGAGACTCCCGGCGCCGTCTGAGCGCGCCTCGCGAGGTGAGCGGGACTTGAACTTCTGGGAGTACCTCGGCAATCGCCACCAACAGCTCCTGATGGACGCGTACCAGCACGCCAGCGCCGTCTTCCAGTGCATGGTGGTGGCGACCGCCATCGGCGTACTGATCGGCGTACTGACCTATCGCACGGAGTGGGCGGGGAACCTCGCCACCACCGTGACCTCCACGATCCTCACGATCCCTTCGCTCGCGATGATCGGTCTGCTCATCCCGGTCGTGGGCCTCGGCGTCGCCCCGACGGTGACCGCCCTGACGCTGTACGGGCTGCTCCCGATCGTGCGGAACGCGATCGTCGGCCTGCGCGGGGTCGACCCGACCCTGGTGGACGCGGCGAAGGGCATCGGGATGTCGCGCCTGCACCGGCTCGTGCGGATCGAGCTGCCGCTGGCCTGGCCGCCGATCCTGACCGGCATCCGGGTGTCCACGCAGATGCTGATGGGCATCGCCGCGATCGCCGCGTACGCGTCCGGGCCCGGCCTCGGCAACGAGATCTTCCGCGGCATCGCCTCGCTCGGCAGCAAGAACGCGCTCAACCAGGTGCTCGCGGGCACGCTCGGGATCATCGTCCTCGCGCTGCTCTTCGACGCCGCGTACGTCCTGATCGGCCGCCTGACGATTCCGAGGGGGATCCGTGTCTGAGACGCCAGAGACGACAGAGACGACCACGGCAGTGAGTGCGACCGCCGATCAGGCCGGGTCCGATGCCACCTCGCCGGCCACCACCGGCGCCACCATCGAGCTAGAGAACCTCACCAAGCGCTACCCGGGCAGCGGCGAACCGGCCGTGGACAGCGTGAACATGGAGATCAAGGCGGGCGAGATCGTCATCTTCGTCGGCCCGTCCGGCTGCGGGAAGTCCACGACCCTGAAGATGATCAACCGTCTGATCGAGCCGACCAGCGGCCGCATCCGCATCAACGGCGAGGACGTCACGGACATCGACCCGGTGAAGCTGCGCCGCAAGGTCGGCTACGCCATCCAGTCGTCCGGCCTGTTCCCGCACATGACGGTCGCGCAGAACATCGCCCTCGTACCGAAGATGGTGGGCTGGGGGAAGTCCCGGATCCGGGAGCGGGTCGAGGAGATGCTGGATCTGGTCGGGCTCGACCCGGGCGAGTTCCACGGGCGCTATCCGCGTCAGCTCTCCGGTGGCCAGCAGCAACGCGTGGGTGTGGCGCGGGCGTTGGCGGCCGATCCGCCGGTGCTGCTCATGGACGAGCCGTTCGGCGCGGTCGACCCGATCACCCGCGACCACCTCCAGGACGAGCTGATCCGGCTCCAGCACGAGCTGCACAAGACCATCGTGTTCGTCACGCACGACTTCGACGAGGCCATCAAGCTGGGCGACCGGATCGCCGTGCTGAGGGAGCGCTCGCACATCGCGCAGTTCGACACGCCGGAGGCGATCCTCACCAATCCCGCCGACGACTTCGTGTCGGGCTTCGTGGGGGCGGGGGCCGCCCTGAAGCGGCTGAACCTGACCCGCGTACGCGATGTGGAGATGGCGGACGTGCCGACCGTGACGGTCGACGACCCGCTCCAGGAGATCTTCAACAAGCTGCGCGCCAGCGGCACGAACGAGCTGCTCCTGCTCGACAAGCGCGGCCGCCCCTACAAGTGGCTGCGGCGCGGCGACCTGATGCGCGCCAAGGGCTCGCTGGCCCGCGCGGGCACCCTCGTGCACGACACGGTCACGCGGGACGCGACCCTCCGCGACGCCCTGGAGGCGGTCCTCACGGACAACGCGGGCCGGGTCGCCGTCACCGGGCGGCGCGGCGAGTACACGGGCGTCGTCGACATGGAGACGCTGATGAACTCCGTGCACGAGATGCTGGAGGCCGACCGCCTGGACGCCCTGGAGCACCAGCACGAGCTGGAGGAGCAGCGCGCCGAGCTGACCCACAAGGAGCAGGAAGGCGACGGCGGCGGGGAGGCGCAGGCGTGAGCCCGACGCCCGGGAGCGGGCCCCGCATCCCCGAACGCCGCCCGGCGGCCAAGGAGACCAAGCGGCCGCGGGGCGAACACGACGTCAAGGGCCTGGCCTTCCGCGACGAGGGCGAGGCCGAGCAGGAGGCGCCGCCGCCGGTGGCGACGAAGCCGCCGCGCCGCATCACGTGGCAGAAGCTGACGTTCCTGCCCGTGGTGCTCGCGGCGGTCCTGCTCGCCACCTGGCTGTGGTTCGAGCAGGCCGACCTGGACGAGATCTCCAAGAACGCGCTGTCCAACGGGCAGGTGGGCAAGGCCCTTCGGCAGCATGTCGAGCTGACCGCGATCTCCACGTTCTTCGTCCTGATCATCGCGATCCCGCTGGGCATCCTGCTCACGCGGCGCGCCTTCCAGAAGGGCGCGCCGGTGGCGATGGCCCTTGCGAACATGGGCCAGGCGACCCCGGCGATCGGCCTGCTCGCGCTCCTGGTCATCTGGATGGGCATCGGCGAGAAGGCCGCCCTGACGGGCATCATCATCTACGCCGTCCTGCCGGTCCTGTCCAACACCATCGCGGGCCTGCGGGCCAACGATCCGACGCTCCTCGAAGCCGCGCGCGGCATCGGCATGTCCCCGCTCGGCGTCCTCGCGAAGGTCGAACTCCCGCTCGCCGTCCCGCTGATCCTCGCGGGCGTGCGGACGGCCCTCGTCCTGAACGTGGGCACGGCGACGCTCGCGACGTTCGGCGGTGGCGGCGGCCTGGGCGTGCTGATCACGACGGGCATCACCAATCAGCGCATGCCGGTCCTGATGCTCGGTTCGATCCTCACGGTGGTGCTCGCGCTGCTCGTGGACTGGCTGGCGTCGCTGGCGGAAGTGGTCCTGAGCCCGCGCGGCCTGGAGGTGCGGTCATGAGGCTCACGGTGCGTACGAAGGCTCTGGCGGCGGTGGCCGGGGTCCTGGTGGCCGCGGGCGGCTGCGGTCTGACCAGCGGCTCGCCGATGGTGGACGACGTGGAGCCGGGCATCGTCGGCCAGGGCAAGCCCCTGGAGGGCGCCGATCTCACGGTCACGTCGAAGGAGTTCACCGAGCAGCTGATCCTCGGCGCGATCATGGGCATCGCCTTCCAGGCGGCCGGCGCGGACGTCCTGGACCGGACGGGCATCCAGGGCTCGATCGGCGCGCGGGAGGCGGTCAAGGGCGGCGACGCGGACGCCATGTACGAGTACACGGGCACCGCCTGGATCACCTACCTCGGCAACTCCAAGCCGATCACCGACCCGCGGCAGCAGTGGGAGGCCGTCCGGGACGCCGACGCGAAGAACGGCCTGTCCTGGCTGCCGCCCGCCGCGCTCAACAACACCTACGCGCTCGCCATGAACGGGTCCAACTTCAAGAAGTACGGCACCAAGACGCTCTCCGACGTCGCCGCCCTGTCGAAGTCCGACCCGAAGGCCGTCACGGTGTGCGTGGAGGGCGAGTTCGCCAACCGCGCGGACGGGCTTCCCGGCATGCAGAAGGCGTACGGCATGAAGCTCCCCGCCGGGAACATCACGCAGATGGACACCGGGATCATCTACACCCAGGCCGAGAAGGGCACCTGCACCTACGGCGAGGTCTTCACGACGGACGGCCGCATCAAGGCCATGAACCTGACGACGATGACGGACGACCGCCACTTCTTCCCCAACTACAACGCCGCCCCCGAGATCAACAGCAAGACCCTGAAGAAGTACCCAGAGATCGCGGAGGTCCTCGCCCCCATCACGAAGAAGCTCGACAACAAGGTGGCGCAGGACCTGAACTCCAAGGTGGACGTGGACGGCGAGGACCCGCACGAGGTGGCGAAGGACTGGATGGTGGAGCAGGGGTTCGTGAAGGAGTAGCAGCCCCTTTTCGGTCATGCAAAGACTCCGTTGCAAAGAAAGCGTTGCAACGGAGTCTTTGCATGCGTACGCTGGCCGGCATGACGCAGGATCCGAAGCCCCAGAAGATCGCTCATCTCGACGCCCGCTCGCTGCGTGGCCTCGCCCATCCGCTGCGGATGCGGCTGCTCGGCTCACTGCGGCTCGACGGACCGGCGACGGCCTCCCAACTCGCCGCCCGCCTGGGCGAGTCGAGCGGCGCGACCAGCTATCACCTGCGCCAGCTGGCAGCCCATGGCTTCATCGAGGACGACCCGAAGCAGGGCAAGGGGCGGGAGCGCTGGTGGCGCACGGTGCACGACAGCACGCGCCTGGAGAACGACCTGATGCGCGACCCGGACCCGTCGGTGCGCGGCGCGTACAACACGCTGATGCACTACCACGTGACCCAGCACGCCGAAGAGGCCTCCACCTGGGTCGGCACCCAGCACGACTGGCCGAAGGAGTGGACCGACAGCGCGAACCTCAGCGACTACACCCTGCACCTGACGGCCGCGCGCGCCGGGGAGCTGGCCGAGAAGGTCCATCAACTCATCGACAGCTACCGGGAGTTGGAGGCGGACAAGGAGGACCCGGGCGCCGAGCGGGTCCGCGTGCACACGCATCTCTTCCCGACCCACCCCACCACCTGACAGGGGGACGACGAGACATGCACCCGGACATCCATCTGATCCTGCACGGCACCCGGGCGGCCGAGCTGTATGCCACCGCACCCACCCGGAAGCGGCAGCGCACCCCGCTGCGCAGTCAAGTCGGCTGGACCATGGTCGAGTTGGGCCTGCGCCTGGTCAGCAGCTCGGAACCTTCTCGCCCTTCTCCAGGGCCCGCAGCGCGTCGACCGTACCGGACAGCGTGGTGACCGGGATCAGCTGAAGCCCCTTCGGCTTCTCGGCCTTCGCGTCCGAGCACTCGGCCTTCGGGACCAGGAAGACGGTGGCGCCGTCACGGGCCGCCGCCTGCGTCTTCAGGGAGACCCCGCCGACCGCGCCGACCTTGCCGTCCGCCTTGATCGTGCCGGTCCCGGCGATCGTGCGGCCGCCGGTCAGGTCGCCGCCGCTGCCGTTCCCGTCCAGCTTGTCGATGATGCCGAGCGCGAGGAAGAGCCCGGCGCTCGGCCCGCCGATCTTGCCGAGGTCGGCCCTGACCTCGACCTTGTCGGTGCCGCTGACGCCGTCCTTCTTCAGATACGCGAGGGCCGCCTTCGTGGCGTCGTCCTGCGACTCCTTCATGTCGCCGAGGTTGTGCTCCTCGACCTCCTTGACGTTGTCGCCCTCCGGGTAGACGGAGTCCCGCGGCATCACGGCCCGGTCCGTGCGGAACCAGCCGTCGACCACGTCGCCGAGCCGCACGTCCATCTGCGGCCCCGTGGCCACGATGGTCGTCATCCGCAGCTGCCCTTTCGTCTTGCGTACGGGCACCCCGCTGACCGTCAGGACCGGCTTGCCCTCGTACTCCCCGAGCACGTCGGCGGTGCCGCCCGGCTGGGCGACGGAGAACGGCAACGGGGCGAGCCCGGCGACGGCGAGCAGCGCGATCACCGGCACGGAGGCCAGGGCGAGGGCTTTGGGGCGGCTCAGCTGAGCGAGACGAGACAGCACGCACCCAATCTACGCGAGGCGCAGAACCACACCTCGGCTCAGCGCAGTGCCTCGGCGACCTCGCGCGCCGCGTCGACCACCCGCGGGCCCACTCTCTCGGGCACCGAATCCGACAGCATGACCACCCCCACGCTCCCCTCTATCCCCGTCACCCCTATCAGGGGCGCCGCCGCACCGCTCGCCCCGGCCTCCAGCTCGCCGTGCGTGAACGCGTACCCGGGGTCGGTGATCTGCCCCTGCCGGGCGGCGAGGATCGCCTTGCCCGCGGCGCCGCGGTCGAGCGGGTGGCGGAAGCCGGTGCGGTACGCGACGTGGTAGTCGGTCCAGGTCGGCTCGACGACGGCGACGGCGAGGGCCTCGGTGCCGTCGACCAGGGTCAGGTGGGCCGTGGCCCCGATGTCCTCCGCGAGGGAGCGCAGGGCGGGCAGGGCGGCCTCGCGCACGAGGGGGTGCACCTGGCGGCCGAGCCGCAGGACGCCGAGTCCGACGCGGGCGCGGCCGCCCAAGTCGCGGCGTACGAGAGCGTGTTGTTCGAGCGTTGCCAGGAGCCGGTACACCACGGTGCGGTTCACGCCGAGCTTGTTGGAGAGCTCGGTGACGGTGAGCCCGTGATCGGTGTCGGCGAGCAGCTTGAGGACGCGCAGTCCTCGGTCGAGCGTCTGAGAAGTCTCCGCGGTCACGACGCCCACTCCTTTAGTGGTGAGGGTCGACGGCTCCCACTACGGCGGGCGCACCGGCTGCGCTCCGGGGCGGCGCTGCCACGGGGCGTTGTGTAGCGGGGACAGTAGCGAGGGCGTCCCGCTCAGCGGAAGACTCCGTCCAGAATCCGGTCAAGGGGACGGAAAGTCGGTCCGGATTGAAGCACTTTGTCTCATGGAATGTGGATGCGGAACGCACAATGCCTGCACGCAGTGCACACGTTTCCCGAACCCGGAATGACGATGCATGGCGCCCCGAAGGGGCGCGGGGCTGTATTCATCTGCGGCTCCGCCGCGTGGGCGCGACCAGCCACCGCCGACCCGCAGGATGGCACCGCGCCCCATAGCCGGAGGCGTTACCGCATCCTCGTAGCCCACTCCTGGACCTTCGCGATCCGCTGCCGCAGCTGCCCGGCCGTGGCCTCCGCGCTCGGCGGGCCCCCGCAGACGCGGCGCAGCTCGGTGTGGATCACGCCGTGCGGCTTGCCGCTCTGGTGGGCGTACGCGCCGACCATCGTGTTGAGCTGCTTGCGCAGCTCCAGCATCTCCTTGTGGGAGACGACGGGCCGCCGCTCGGCGGGGATCTCCAGGAGGTCGGCCTCCTCGGCGGGCTTCTTCTTGCTGTGGGCGATCTGCCGGGCCTGCCGCTTCTGCAGGAGCAGCTGCACCTGGTCGGGCTCGAGCAGGCCCGGGATGCCCAGGTAGTCCTGCTCCTCCTCGCTGCCCGGGTGGGCCTGCATGCCGAACTCGGCGCCGTCGTAGAGCACCCGGTCGAAGACCGCGTCGGACTCCAGGGCCTCGAAGGGCAGCATGTCCTGCTCGCCCGTGTCCTCGTCCTGCTGTTTGTTCGCCTCGTCCATCTCCTGCTCGGACTCGGCGTACGGGTCCTCCTCGCCCTGCTTCTTCGGCTTGTCGAGGACGTGGTCGCGCTCGACCTCCATCTCGTTGGCGAAGCCGAGCAGGTCGGGGACGGTGGGCAGGAAGACGGACGCGGTCTCGCCGCGCCGCCGGGAGCGCACGAAGCGGCCCACGGCCTGCGCGAAGAACAGCGGCGTCGAGATGGTGGTCGCGTACACGCCCACGGCGAGCCGCGGCACGTCGACGCCCTCGGACACCATGCGGACCGCGACCATCCACCGGTCGTCGCTGTGGCTGAAGTCGTCGATGCGCTGCGAGGCGCCGCTGTCGTCGGACAGGACGAGCGTCGCCTTGGTGCCGGTGATCTCCCGGATCAGCTTCGCGTAGGCGCGGGCGGAGTCCTGGTCGGAGGCGATGACGAGGCCACCGGCGTCCGGGATGGCCTTGCGGACCTCGCTCAGGCGGCGGTCGGCGGCCTGGAGGACGTTCGGCATCCAGTCGCCGCGCGGGTCGAGCGCGGTGCGCCAGGCCTGCGAGATCGCGTCCTTGGTCATGGGCTCGCCGAGGCGCGCGGCGATCTCGTCGCCCGCCTTGGTGCGCCAGCGCATGTTGCCGCTGTAGGAGAGGAAGATGACGGGCCGCACGACGCCGTCGCCCAGGGCGCTGCCGTACCCGTAGGTGTAGTCGGCCGCGGACCGCCGGATTCCGTCGTTCCCTTCCTCGTACACCACGAACGGGATGGGGTTGGTGTCGGACCGGAACGGCGTGCCCGTGAGGGCCAGGCGCCGGGTCGCGGGCTCGAAGGCCTCCAGGCAGGCCTCGCCCCAGGACTTGCTGTCACCGGCGTGGTGGATCTCGTCGAGGATGACGAGGGTCTTGCGCTGCTCCACCCGGTTCCGGTGCAGCATGGGCCGCACGCCGACACCGGCGTACGTCACGGCGACGCCCTGGTACTCCTTGCTGAGCGGGCCCGCGCTGTACTCCGGGTCCAGCTTGATCCCTATCCGCGCCGCCGCCTCGGCCCACTGCTTCTTCAGGTGCTCGGTCGGCGCGACCACGGTGACCTGCTGCACCACGTGGTGGTGCAGCAGCCAGGACGCGAGCGTCAGCGCGAACGTCGTCTTGCCGGCGCCGGGGGTGGCGACGGCGAGGAAGTCGCGCGGCTGCTCCTGGATGTACTTCTCCATCGCCCCCTGCTGCCAGGCACGCAGCTTGCTGGCGGTACCCCAGGGAGCGCGCCCCGGGAAGGCGGGCGAAAGGTGGTGGGAGGAGGCGGCTGTGGTAGTCACGGTCTCCGTTTTTGACGCTGAGGGTACGTACGACAACCGGGCCACCCTACCGGTGGGATGACCGCACTCCGGGGTTGACGCTCAGGTCCGCGCCCGGGTGCGACGCGGTTCACACCGCCCGGCGGGCGGGCCTCACACCTCCCCCGAGCGTGTGAGACCCGCCCTGTCTCAGGCGGCCCTAGGGCCGCTCCCGCAGCCGCGCCCCCACCCACGCCCCCGCGAGCGCGACCGCCGCCATCGGCAGGAACACCGCCGTGAACGCCGCCGGGTGCGAGCCCGCCACGTCGTCCGCGCCGTGGCCGCCGACCATGCCGCCGCCGAGCGCGGCGAACGCGGCGCCGCCCGCGGCGAGCAGCAGCGTGTTGGACAGGCCGTCGGATATCTGGAGGGCCGCGGAGTTCGAGCCCGCGTCCTCGGGCGGGGACAGGCGGAGCAGCAGCACGCTCGTCGACGCGATCACCATGCCCATGCCGAGGCAGCCGACGCCCCAGGCGACCGCGAGGGTCCACACCGGCACGGCGTCGATCAGCAGCGTCGGCGCGGTCGCTATCGCGGCGGCGACGAGGACCATGCCGAAGACGACCAGACGGCCCCGGTACGGCTCCATGCGGGGCCGGGACTGCACGTACGACCCGAGGGCCCAGGTCGCGCCGCCCGCCGCGAGCGAGAGCCCCGCCATCGTCGGCGAAAGCCCGCGTTCGGCGACGAGCATCAGCGGCACGAACGACTCGGCCGCGATGAAGGACCCTGCGGCGACCCCGCGCAGCAGCACGACGGAGGGCAGCCCGCGGGCGGCCCGGTACGTGCCGCGCGGCAGCAGCCCGAGCACGGACGGCACCAGGACGGCGGCGCCCGCCACCGCCGGTATCAGCGACAGCCACCGCAGGTCCTGCCCCGCGTACTGGAGCAGGCCCGCGCCGAGCGAGATGCCGAGGGCGAGCCGGATGCGGCGCCGGTCGAACGCCGCGACCGGCGCGTCCGGGTCCAGCGGCCCCGACGCCGTACGCCGGATCGCGGGCAGCGCGAGCGCCAGCGGCGCCGCGACCAGGAACGGGATGCCGAGGAACACCCAGCGCCAGCCGATGTGCTCCGTCACCGTGCCGCTCACGAGCGGGCCGACCACCGACGGCACCACCCAGGCCGCCGCGAACGCCGCCATGATCGACGGCCGCAGCGCCTCCGGATACGCCCGGCTCACCACCACGTACAGCGCCACGATGACGAGCCCGCCGCCGAGCCCCTGCACCGCGCGCCCCAGGATGAACTGCCACATCCCGCCCGCGGTCCCCGCGAGCAGCAGGCCCGCCGCGAACGCCGCCATCCCTCCCGTCAGCGGCCCCAGCGGCCCCCGCCGGTCCGCCCACTGCCCCGAGAGCACCATCCCGAACAGGCTCGTCGTGAAGTACGCCGAGAACGCGAACGCGTACAGCGACACCCCGTCCAACTCCCGCGCCGCCACCGGCATCGCCGTCCCGACCGCCGTCGCCTCGAAGGCGATCAGCAGCACCACGGACACGATCCCGATGCTCAGCGCCCGATACGGTTTCGCGAGCACGCCGCCCTCGCTCCGGTCCTGCCCGGGCGGCGCCGCCACTTCGACGGCCGGAGCTGCGGCGACATCCGTGTCGCGAGAGTCGGGTGCGGTCATGCCAGCCACCGTACGGGCCACCACTGACAACGGCGCCTGACCTGCGCCCGGCCTTCGTTGGTCCCTTGGTCGTACGACTCAGGACCCCCAACAGGCACACGTGCATGCCTCACGCGTCGCGCGCCCCCGGAGCGCACGCCGCGCCGCCGCCCCATTTGAGTGCATTCCTGGCCAGGGGGCAGCGGCCCCGCAACGGTTCCTGCTGTCCTGATATCGGACACCGTCCACTAACAGAACAGGGGTCCCTTATGTACAGGTGGAAACAACTGGCCCGGGTGACCATGGTGGCCGCTTCCGCGGCCGTGCTGGTGACAGGACTGTCGACCAGCGCCGAGGCCGCGAGCGGCAGGTTCGCCTACAACCGTGCCGACACCGGCTTCCGGATGATCATGGACAACCCTCCGGACGACGAGTGCATCGTCATGCCGGGCGGCGCCGGCGTCGTCGACAACTTCACGGACACCGTGGCCACGCTCTACCGCGACGAGGAATGCATGATCCCCCAGGACACGCTGCCTCCCAACACCGGCGGCGCGTACGGCGGCGCGACGACCGTGCACTCGGTGTTCTTCGGCTAGCCCTTGCGGTGCGCCGCCCCGGCGGCGCACCCTCCCCCAGTTTCAGCCGGTCGACGCGCTGGCCAGCACCTCGTCCACCGTCTCCCTCTCCGGGCTCGTACCGGGCATCGCGAGCCCCATCAGGAACGCCGACCGGCCGTCGTCCACCGCGACCAACGTCAGCCGCAGGTGCGCCGTGCCGCCCTCCCCGTCCTTCACCGCAAGCGCCACCGTGTGGGCCGGGCGGCCGTCGACCTCCGTGGCCTTCGACTCCTCCTGCTCCGACGAACCGTCCGGGAAGAAGAACATCGCGTTCGACCGCGCCGACCGCTCCGCCTGGCTCTCCAGCGCCGCCCGCGGCACCGCGCCCGACCGGCCCGCCATCACCAGCGCCCCGGTCTCCTGCCCCGCCGCGTCCTTGTCCTTGCCCGCCTTGGTGATCGACGACGTGAACGCGTCGATCAGGTCCTTCCCGTCGTTCCGCCGCCAGCCCTCCGGGATCCCGTACGACAGCCCCGCCCTGTCGTCCGTCACCCTCGGCCGCCCCGCGAGCGGCCCCTCGTCCCCGTCCCGCGTCCACCACCACGTCCCCAGGCCGAGGGCCAGCAGCACGGCGACCAGGACCCCGACGATCGCGACCGTCCTCGCCCGGCTGCGACCTTGCGGCTGCGTCGACGGTGCGTACGGCTGCGGGGGCGTCGGAGGGAGTGGGGGCGCTGTCGTCATGGGGCCCAGCCTCCCCGCCCCGAACAGGGGTTCCCTGAGTACGGCTACTCAGGGCCCTACTCAGTTGCGCGTTGCGTACGCAATGAAGTCGGTGCTCTTGCGCCACTCCAGCTCGGAGGCGTTCCCGGCGGAGGCTTTGCGGATCATCTCTCTCCCAGCAATCGCTCGCTGAAGGCCAGAGACTCCCCTGGCGTGAGAGCCTGGGCCCGGATGATGCCACACCGCAGCTCCATGATCCGGAGGAGCTTCGGATCAGAGACGGGCCGACTGCCGAAGTCGCCCTCGGAGCGCCCCACCGCCGTACCGTCCCTGAACTTCAACACCTGTGCCTCCCCGCCCATCCCAGCGTGATCCTGAAGGCTGGTCGGCCGCCGCGAGCAGGGGGCCCGCCGTGGTGGCGGCCAGCACCGTTCGTCGTGAGATCCGCTGCGAGGTCATGCATTCATGGTCGCGAAGCCCTCGCCCCTCCCACATCCGGGAAGTCCCCCACCCCAGCCCGGAGTTCACCCTGATCCGCGTGGCCCCGGCTGATCCGGGTGGCCCCCCACCTGTGGCGTTTCATGAACGCCGTATGGCAGTCCCGTTGCGGTGGCCGTTGCCTCCTTGAGCCGGGCCACAGCCACCGCTTACGGTCGAGTCAGTCATCACGACATGGCCGTGTGCCCGAGTGGTTTAGGGATTCGCCTGCAAAGCGAAGCACACCGGTTCGATTCCGGTCACGGCCTCCACACTCCCCCTCAGGGGGCAGGCTCAGGGGTCAGGACTTCACGGCACTGCCCGCGCGCCACTCGTCCCACGGCACGTTCCAGTCGCCGTACCCGTTGCCGGCCGCCACCGTCTCCTTGGAGCCGGTGACGCGGACGACGTCCCCGGGGATCACCTCGTCGAAGAAGCGCCGCGCCGTGCCGTCCGTGGCGAGGCCTATGCAGCCGTGCGTGACGTTGCTGTTGCCCGCGTAGGTGTTGGCCTTCGGGTTCTCGTGGAGGTAGGTGCCGGACGTCGTCAGGTGGACCGCGTAGTTGTAGTAGTCCTTGTACGCGTCCGCGTAGCCGACCGTCCTGGAGTCCATCAGGACCCGGCGCTGCTTGTCGGAGACGACCATCGTGCCGTTCCAGGTGTCCATGCCGGGCGCGCCCGCGGTGACGGGGACGCGGCGGGTCGTGCCGTCCTTGACCACGGTCATGGTGTGACCGGGCACGTCGACGGTGGCGACGAGGGAGCGGCCGACGGTGACCGTGCGGTTGAGGGCCGCGTCCGGGCCCGACCGCAGGGTGATCTTCGTGCCGGGCTTCCAGTACGTCCTCGGGCGGTAGTCGATCCGCTGGCCCTCGTGCAGGTTGCGGTCCTTGATCCAGCTCCAGGAGCCGGTGGTGCCGTTGTCCGTGCGTATCTTGAGGCGCCGCTCCACCGCCGCCCGCCCGGACTCCGGGACCGGGCGGGCGAACGTCACCGATATCGGCATGCCCACGCCGACCGTCTGGCCGTCGAAGACGTTGACCTTGGCGCCCTTGCGGAGGGCCTCGGGCAGGGGCTTCGCCCGGGGGGTGGGGGTGGCCTTCGCTCCGGTGGAGCGGTCCGAGTGTTCCGGCTGGTTCGGCCGGTCCCCCTTGTTCTCGCCTCCGCTGCCCGCGCAGCCCGCGAGCAGCAGGGCGCACAGTGCCGCCGCCCCCGCCCCGGCGAGCGCTCTGGTGGTCGCTCTGGTGATCGCTCCGCTGGTCATCATCGGTCCCCCTGGGTGGTGTGTTTCGATGTACGCGACCTGTACGCATGCCGGGTGTCACTGGGTTGCATGCGGTGCGGAAGTTTTTCGGGATTCGGGGCCCAGGGCTCACGGGGGCGGCATGACGGAGGAGGAGTTCGACGCGTTCTACGCGTCGGCGTTCCCGCGTGTCGTCGGGCAGGTGTACGCGTTCACGGGCGACCACGGGCAGGCGCAGGACGTCGTCCAGGAGGCGTTCGTACGGGCCTGGGACCGGCGGCGCGAGTTCCTCGCCACCGAGGCGCCCGAGGCCTGGATCCGTACCGTCGCCATGCGGCTCGCGGTGAGCAACTGGCGGCGGGCCCGGCGGTGGCTGGAGCTGGTGCGGCGGGCTCCGCGGGCCGAGCACGCGCCGGGCCCGGGGCCCGAGCACGTCGCGCTCGTCGAGGCGCTGCGGCAGCTGCCGGACGCGCAGCGGCTCGCGATCGTGCTGCACCACCTGTGCGATCTGAGCGTGGAGCAGGTGGCGGCCGAGACCGGGGCGCCGGTCGGTACGGTCAAGGCGCGGCTGTCTCGGGGGCGGGCTGCGCTTGCCGCGCGCTTGGGTGTGGGTGAGGCGGGCGATGCCCCCGTCGGAAAGGAGCGCGGTCGTGTCCGATGAACCTTCGTCCCGTGAGCTGTCCGCCGCGCTGCGCGGGCTTGCCGAGAGTGGGCGGGTGGCGGCGCCGTCCTCGGGGGCGGACGTGCGGCGGCGGGCTGTCGGGCGTCGGCGGCGTCGGCGGGTGGGGGCCTTGGGTGGTGCCGTCGTCGCCTGCGGGGCCCTGGTGTTCGGGCTGACCGTGGGCCTCGGTGACGGTTCCGACGGGCGGCCCTCGCGGCCCGCCGCGCCTGCGGTCTCCTCGCCGGGGGCGGTGGGCACCGTGGATCTCGCGCAGCGGGTGTTGGCCTTGCGGGGGCGGGAGGTGCCGGTGTCTTCGGGGCGGGTGGGGCATCCGACGGTGTCGGGGCGTATGACTGTCGTCGCCAAGTACCGGACCAAGCGGTTCAGCAGTGAGTCGGTGGGGCTGGGGAGTGAGTACGACGTCACGCTGCCGTGGGTGGTGGAGCTGCGGGCCGGTGATGGGCGCGTGAACTATCTCGTTGCGCTGACGTATGCCGAGAAGTCCGTCGGGGAGGCGGATACGACTCGGGGGTGGATCGGGATGCGGTCTCGTGACGCCAAGTGGGTGTACGGGGAGCTGGAGTTGGGGGCGGTGGTGGAGGTCGAGGGGCGGGCTCCGGAGGGGGCGGGCTGAGGTTCGGGGCCCTGCCGGGGGCTCCCCAATCCCGCCCCTTCCCGAAACCAGGGGGCTCCGCCCCCTGGCACCCCCTCCATCGCCGCTCCGCGGCTCGTCCTCAAACGCCGGACGGGCTGGATCTTTGCCGGGGCGGGCTGGAAAGTGCGGGCCTGCGGCGCAGCCCGGAGGGGGCGGGTGGGCGGGGAAAATAGCCTGCCCGGCGTTTGAGGGCGAGGCGCGGAGCGCCGACAAGGGGGGAAAGGGGCGGAGCCCCATTCGGGCGCGGGGGTCGCAGGGAAGGGCGGGTGGGTGGGGAAGAGAGGGCGCAGACGGTGAGGGGTGACCCCGAACCGGGGTCACCCCTTTGGCGTCTTAGATGGCGCGTCGGCCCCATCCCGTGTCGTTGTCATCCCCCATGACGGATCTCCCCCGTAGTGAGTCGAGCTGTTCGGGACACTCTCGATGATGCACCTCAACTCGCCCTGATTAATAGGGATTTATGGGGGCATCGACGGTCTGCGACGGGCCTGTGACTCTGCGGGAACCGGTCGGAGATGTTCCGTTCTCAGGCCACGCCGGCCTCGTCCAGGCGCGCCAGGATCGCGTCCACCGTCTGGTCCACCGTCAACTCCGAGCTGTCCAGCCACAGCCCGATGCGCGGGGTGGACGTACGCAGGCCCTCATCCAGGGCCTCCACCGTCCACTCGCCGTAGCCCGTCTTGCCCCGCGCGGCCTCACGCGCGGCCACGGCATCGGGGCTCGGGGCGAGGACCACCACGTACAGAGGGCGGGCGTCGACGAGGTCCACGTACCGCTTCAGCTCCTCGCCCAGGATCACGTCCTGGACGACCGCGGTGAAGCCCGCCTCGGCGTACGCCTCCGCCGTGGCCGCCGACAAGGCGTAGCGCAGGTGGAGTTGGGCCTCGGCCTCGCCGCCCGCGCCGGGCTCGTACTCCTCGCGACCCGAGACGATCATGCGCCGGAAGACGTCGCCGCGTACGTGCGCGGCCCGCGGCAGCCGCTCCGCGAGCGCCTGCGCGACGGTGGACTTGCCCGCGGCCATGATGCCGGTGATGACGATGACGCCCGTGGGGGCGGGGCTGATGTTCACACCCGCGAACGTACCCCAGGGCGCCGCACCCGCTCTTCTGGTTTTCCGGAACGGCGCCTGTTTCAGGCCAGTTCGGCTCCTACGGCCGCCTGCGGGCGAATCGGGAGGCGGTTCACCGGGCGGCCCGTCGCCGCCCGTACCGCCGACGCGACCGCCGCCGGGGTCGTCACCACCGGCACCGCGCTGGCCGCCTTCGCGCCGAAGGGGGCCACGACGTCCCGCTCCTCGACGAGCTTGACGATGCGGATGTCCGGCGCGTCCAGGGCGGTCGGCAGGGCGTAGCCCGTCAGGTCGGGGTGGCGGACGATGCCGCGGGGGGTGCGGAGGTTCTCCGTGAGCGCCGCGCCCACGCCCTGCGTGACGCCCGCCTCGATGCGCACCCGCAACTGGGCGGGGTTGAGGATCCGGCCCACGTCCTGGGCCACCGCCAGCTCCACCACCCGTACCGAGCCGATCTCGATGTCGACGTCCACCACCGCGCGGACCGCGCAGAACGCCATGCCGACGAAGGCGTCGCCCTGGCCGTTCGCGTCCAGCGGCTCGGTGGGGTGCGGGCGGCACTGGGCCGTGGCCCACAGCTCCTTGCCCTCCATCGCCTCCTCGACGGTCGTCGAGAGCACCCCGTCGTACGAGGTGATCTTGCCGTCGGCGATCTGGAGCAGCTCCGTGGACATGCCGAACTTGTGGGCCAGGGGCTGGAGCAGCTGCGTACGCACCATCTTCGCCGCGCGCTCCACCGCGCCGCCCGACACCCAGGTGTGGCGGCCGTGGCAGCTCGGCCCGGCCGGGGGCTGGTCCGTGTCCACGGGGGCCACGTGCACGTCGTCGACGCCCAGGGTCTCCTGCACGATCTGGCGGGCCAGCGTCGAGAAGCCCTGGCCGGTCTCCACGGCCGCGCAGATCACCGTCGCCACGCCGTCCTGGACCTTCACCGTGGCCGTGGCCACCTCGTCGGCGCCCTCCGCGCCGAGGAGCTGGACCATGCCGAGGCCGTAGCCGACGCCGCGCCGCACCGCGGCCGGGTCGCCCGCGCCCTCCGGCCCGCCGGGCAGCAGCCACTCCTCCTGGGGGGTGTCCTTCGGCAGCTCGGGGAGGGGGAAGTCGCGTACGGCGGTGAGGAGTTCGGCCACCGGGGCCGGGCACGTCACCGTCTGGCCTGTGGGCAGGACGTCACCGGTCGCCATGGCGTTGCGCAGGCGCACCTCGGCCGGGTCCACGCCCAGCTTCTTGGCGAGCTTGTCCATCTGCGCCTCGTAGGCGGCGCACACCTGAAGGGCGCCCTCGCCGCGTACGTGCCCGGAGGGCGGGTTGTTCGTGCGGACCGCCCAGCCCTCGATGAAGGCGTTGGGGACGACGTACGGGCCGCACGCGAACGACACGGCCGCCGCGAGCGCGTCCGCCGACGTGTCCGCGTACGCACCCGCGTCGAGCAGGATCTGCGCCTCGACCTTCACCAACTGGCCGTCCGCGTCCGCGTGGTGGCGGTAGCGCAGGAGCGTCGGGTGGCGGTGGGCGTGGCCGAGGAAGGACTCCTCGCGGGACGCGGTGAGCTTGACCGGGCAGCCCGTCTTCAGGGCGAGCAGGCCGAGGGGCAGCTGGAAGCTCGCGTCCTCGCGGTCGCCGCTCGCGCCCGGCACGCCCGTGACGACGACCTTCACCAGGTCGGGGGTGAGGCCGTACGCGGCGGCCGCCATGTCGCGGTCGCCGTGCGGGTCGGTCGACGCGACGTACAGCTCCACGCCGCCGTCGGGGCGCGGCACCGCGAGCCCGGCCTCCGCGCCGATCGGCGCCGGGTCCTGGCGGCCGATGCGGTACAGGCCCTCCACGACGACCTCGCCCGCCGCCTCCGGGTCGCCGTGGCGCAGCGGGATGTGGCGGATCAGATTGCCGTCGGGGTGCAGCGGCGGCGCCTCGAAGGCCTGCTCCGGGTCGGTCACCGGGTCGAGCGCCTCGTACTCGACGATGATCGCGGCGGCGGCCATGCGGGCCGTGTCCGGATGGTCGGCGGCGACCGCGGCGATCGGCTCGCCGTGGTGGCGTACGACGTCGGCCGCGAACACCGGGCGGTCCGGGGTCTTGCGGCCGTGCAGCGCCGTGCCCGGCACGTCCTCGTGCGTGACGACCGCGAGCACGCCCGGCAGCTCGCGCGCGTGCGTGGTGTCGACGGACACGATGCGCGCGTGCGCGTGCGGGGAGCGCAGGACCGCCGCCCACAGCAGGCCTTCGGCCCACAGGTCGGAGGCGTACGGGAACGTGCCCTCCGTCTTGGCCCTGATGTCCGCCGACGGCAGCGACGAACCGATGCCGTGCGGCAGTTGCTCGGCGCCCGCGCCGGGCACGGACTTGGTCGCGGTGACGGCTTCGTCGCTCACGCCGCTCACGCCGTTCACGCCTGGTCTCCGTCCTGCCCGTACGGGCCCGCCTGGTGCGGGAGCCCGTTCGGGCCCGGCTGGTGCGGGTGGCCGTTGGGGTCTGTCTGGTGCGGGTGCCCGTGGGGACCCGCCTGGTGCGGGATGCGGGGCTCGTCCGTCCGCTGCTCGTGCTGCGTCGGCTGCTGCTGTGCTTGTGCGGTGTGCTCGGCGTGTGCGGCTTGCGCGGTGTGTGCGGCTTGCGCGGCTTGTTCGAGGTCCGCCGCGCCCTTCGCCTGGCGTTCGGCGACCACATCCCGTACGGCGTCGAGCACGCCCCGGTAGCCGGAGCAGCGGCACAGGTTGCCGCACAGCGCGCGGCGGGTCTCCAGGTCGCTGGGCGCGGGGTTGCCCTCCAGGAGGTCGTGCAGCGTCATCGCCATGCCCGGTACGCAGAAACCGCACTGCACGGCACCGCAGTTGGCGAGCGCCCGCTGTACGTCGGAGGGCCGGCCGTCGGCGGCCAGGCCCTCGACGGTGCGCACCTCGCTGCCCGCCGTGGTGGCCGCGGGCACCAGGCAGGACGCCACGAGGCGGCCGTCCACCTGGACGTTGCAGGCCCCGCACTCGCCCTGCGAGCAGCCGTCCTTGGCCCCGGCGAGCCCGAGCCGCTCCCGCAGTACGTAGAGCAGCGACTCCCCGATCCAGGCGTCGGTCACGGGGCGGTCGGCGCCGTTGACGCGCAGGACGTAGGAGATGAGGGGGTGCTCGTCGGGGAGGGGCGGGGTCGCGTCCGGCTCCTGAGCGAGGTCTGGCTCCTGAGCCTTGGACGGGGCGTCTTCGGGGGCGTTTCCGGAGGCGTTTTCAGAGGCGTCTTCGTGGGTGGGGGGCGGGAGTTCGTCGGCGGGGGCCGTCGGTTGCCCCGCGGGGGCCGGGTTGGGGGTGGGGGCCTCGGGGGTGGTGGCTTCGGACTCGGGGCCGGAGGTGGAGGTGGACTCGGGTCCGGGGGTGGGGTCGGTCTCCGGTGCGTCGGGCGCGGGGAGGGGGGTGGAGGGGGCCTGGGGCGCGGGGCGTTCGGCGGAGGGAGCGTCGAGCGCGGGGGCGTTGGGCTCGCGGGGTTCGGCAGCCTGGGCTTCGGTGGCCTGCGCCTCGGTGGCCCGGGCTCCGGCGTCCCGGGCTCCGGCGTCCCGGGATTCGGGAGCGGGGCCGTGCGGGGCGGGGGCCTTGGCGTTGCGGGCTCCGGACGCGGGCCTGCGCGAGGACGGGGCCTTGGTCTTGCGGGCTCCGGGGGCCGGGGCTTCGCCTTCGGCGGGTCGGGACGCGGGGGCGTCGGCCTCGGCGGCGTCGGCCGCGAGGGCTGCCGCTTCGGCCGCGTCGGCCGCGAGGGCGTCGGGGTCGGCACCTTCCGGCACGAAGGCATCCGGTCCCGCAGTCCCGGGCGCAACGGCCCCAGGCCCGACGGCTCCTGCTCCGGCTGCGTCAGCCGGGAAGGCGTCAGGATCGGCACCTTCAGGCGCGAAAGCATCCGGTCCGGCAGCCCCGGGCGCGGCGGCTCCGGCCTCGCCCCCGGCAGTCCCGGGCGCAAACGCTCTCGCCCCGACGGCGTCGGCCGCGAAGGCGTCGGGATCGGCACCTTCGGGCACGAAGGCATCCGGTCCCGCAGTCCCGGGCGCAACGGTCCCCGGCCCTGCGGGGCCAACCACGAAGGCGTCAGGGTCGGCGCCTTCCGGCGCGAAGGCCTCGCCCCCGGCAGTCCCAGGCGCAAACGCTCCCGCCCCGACGGCGTCGGCCACGAAGGCGTCGGGATCGGCACCTTCGGGCACGAAGGCATCCGGTCCCGCAGTCCC
>NZ_JBHYJH010000112.1:28191-32934 GCF_042740445.1 Streptomyces sp. NPDC059003
GGGCGCGAACGCTCCCGCCGCGGCGGGGCCCGCGAAGGCGTCGGGGCCGACGGCCTCAGGCGCGAAATCCCCAGCCCCGGCAGCGCCGGGGGCAACGGCTCCCGTTCCGGCAGCGTCAGCCACGAAGGCGTCAGGGTCGGCGCCCTCGGGCGCGAAAGCATCCGTCCCAGCGGCCCCCGGCGCGAACGCTCCGGCCTCGGTGGCCTGAGGTGCGAGGCCCGTGGGCTCGGTGGCCTCGTACTCGAAAGCGTCAGGCTCGGCCGCCTCGGGCGTGAAGGCACCGGCCCCGGCGTTCCCGGGTGCGAAGGTGCTGGCACCCGGCGCCTCAGGCGTGCGGCCTCCGGCCCCCGTTGCGGAGGTGTCGGTCTCGCCCGCGCGCGGCGCGAAGGCCCCCGGCCCGGCGGCCTCGGACACGAACGCGTCAGGCGCGAGGGCTCCACCGACGGCAGCTTGGTTCGCGGAGCCGTCGGCCTCGCCCGCGCGCGGCGCGAAGGCATCCGCCCCTGCCGCCTCAGGCGCGAACGTGTTGGGCCCGCCCGCGCGCGGCGCGAACGCGTCCGCCCCCGCCGCCTCAGGCGCAACCGCTCCAGCCTCAGCAACTTGGGACGCGGGGCCCCCGACCCCCGTCACGAAGGCACCGGAATCGCCCGCCCGCGGCGCGAAAGCATCGACCCCGGCGGCGTCAGGCGCGAACGCGTTGGCCTCTGCCGCCTCGGGCGCAACGGCCCCGGCACCGGCCTCCATCGCGAAAGCACCGGAATCGCCCGCGCGCGGCGCAAAGGCATCCGCCCCGGCTCCCCCGGCACCCCCGGTCCCCGGCTCGGCCGCTTCGTCCCGCCGCTGCACCGGCGCGAGGGAACCGTCGGGGCGCTGGGCCACGACGAACAGCTTCGCCGTCCGTTCGAAGGGGGTCTCCTCGACCGACGGCTGCTCGACCGGGGGTTGCGCAGCCGGAGGCTGGGCCGCTGAGGGCTGGGCGGTCGGAGGCTGTGCGGCCGGGGGCTGCTCCATGGGGAGCGGCTCGGCGGCGGGCTGCGTCGGCCACGTCGTCGCCCACGGCGCGGGCGCGCCGCCCGGCAGCGTCGCGGGCGGCGTACCGCCCCAGTGCGCGGCCAGCGACGACGTCGTGAACTCGCCCGATTCGTCGGGAAGGTCGCCATCCGCGACAGGGATGGACCACTGGCCGGTCACGTCATGAGCGGCGGGCGCGGGAGCGGGCGCGTGCCCGCCTCCCGGCTCCGGAGTGATCGCATCCGGGAACGTCCACTGCCCGGTGGCCCGAGGGTCGTACCCGTCAGGGGCCCCCGGCCCGGCCTGCGCCGCGGGGTCCGGCCAGCTCACGGCCTGCGTCCCGTCGGTGACCGGCGCGATGCCGGTCACCTCGGGCGGCAGCACCCACACACCCGTGGCGGCCGGGTCCGTGGCGTCGGGCGCCGTCGGCGTCACCGTTATCTGCGGCGGGACGTAGCCGTGCCCGGGCGCGGCGAGCGGCGTGCTCACGGCGTCGGCCGCGCCCTCCGGGAGCTGGACGAACGCGGTGGCGTCGGCGTCGTACTCGCCCTGCGGGATCGGCTCCCAGCCGCCACTCGTCCCATTCCCATGGTTCCGATTGTTCCGACCGTCGGTCACGACAGCGCCCTCCCCAGTGCTCGTCGGGCCAGCGCGGCGACGGTGCGCCGCAGGTGCAGTACGGCGGGCGGCAGCGGCTGCGCGGTGCCGTCCTCGGCGGGCGGGTGATCGGGGATGCACGCCGCGGCGACGTACTCCCCGAAGGCGTTCAGGGCCTCCGGCACGAGGCCGCGCTCGCCGTCCCAGTCGATGAGTCCCGCCACCCACTGCTCCGCCTCCAGGGGGCGCAGCGGCATCGGCGCGATGGCGCCCACGGCACAGCGCACGCCCCGGCGCGCAGGGTCGAGAACCAGCGCGACGGACGCGGTGGCGCGGCCGGGCCCGGTGCGTCCCGTCGCCTTCAGGAAGACCTGGGGCGCGTGCAGGAGCGGTACGCGTACAAATCCGATGAGTTCGCCGGGGCGCAGCATCTCCATGCCGGCGAGCAGGTGCGAGACCGGGATCTCACGGCGGGCGCCGCCCGGGCCCGCGATGATCAACACGGCTTCGAGGGCGGCGAGTACGGGCAGCGAGTCGCCGGTGGGCGCGGCGGTGGCGATGTTGCCGCCGAGGGTGCCCGCGTTGCGGATCTGCGGGGGTCCGGCGGCGCGCGCGGCCGCGGCGAGCGCCGGGATGAGCGCCGCGAAGTCCGGTCGCCCCATACGGGCGTGGGTGAGTCCGGCGCCGAGCAGCGCGTGGCCGTCCTGGTACTGCCAGCCGCGGATCTCGCTGATCCGGCCGAGGCCGACGAGGGCGGCCGGGCGCAGCAGGCCCGCGTTGACCGACGACATCAGGTCCGTGCCGCCCGCGACGGGCACGGCGGCGGGCACGGCGGCGAGCGCCGCGACGGCCTCGTCGAGCGTGGCGGGCAGCGACACAGACTGCGCCCCCTGCGCCGCCCGCGGTGCGTGCGTGGTCAAACCGGCTGCCCCTTCCCGATGGCCCGGCCGCTTGCGTGCCGTTGTCACCGTTACGCCTGTTCCGCCGTACGGTACGTGCTCACAACCCGGACGTGGCAACTCTGGCACATCTTCACCGGGCCCCGGCGCGGGGGTCCGCTAGGAGACGTTCGTCCGCAGACCGGGGGGATATGCCGGTTTCGCACTCCCTCGGCGGTGAGCGGGAATTGCCACTCTTCGGTGAGCCTTGTACGGCTTTCTCCTGGCGGCCCACAGTCGCAGGGCGGGCCGCCGGGAGCACGCGTCAGGGGCGGACCTCACACGTTTGGGGGCGCCCCCTCGATCGGGCGTCCGAGCACTCCGGGACGTTTCTGCCAGGGCAGCGGGCCGCCCGGCGGGCGGTAGGCGACGCCCAGGGCGTCAAGTCGCGGATAGTGGGCGCCCATTCGCCGTTCGAAATCGGCGAAGTCGCGCTCGGCGGGCGCCGGGAGCGCGCGCCAGGCGACCTCCGCGAGCGCCGCGAGCCTCGGAAAGACCTGATAGTCCACGCGCCCGGGGTACTCCATCACCTCGGTCCACACGTTGGCCTGCGTCCCCAGCACGTGCTTCGCCTCGTCGGCGGAGAGGTCGGCGGGGATCGGCTCGAAGCGGTAGACGTCCTCCAGGGTGCGGACGAAGCCGATGGGCACGGGCTCGTCGGGGCCGCCGTGCTGACGGTGGTCCAGATAGACGTGCTGCTCGGGGCACATGACGACGTCGTGGCCCGCCTGGGCCGCCGCGATGCCGCCGGCGTAGCCGCGCCAGGACGACACGGCGGCGCCCTCCGCGAGCCCGCCCTCCAGGATCTCGTCCCAGCCGATGAGCCGACGCCCGCGCGCGGACAGCCACTTGTCGAAGTGCCGGATGAACCAGCTCTGCAGCTCGTCCTCGTTGCTGAGCCCGAGCTGCTCGATCCGCTCCTGTACGGCGGCCGAGTCCTTCCACTGCTCCTTGGGGCACTCGTCGCCGCCGACGTGGATGAAGGTCGAGGGGAACAGCTCGAGGAGTTCCTCGAAGACCCCTTCGTAGAAGCGGAGCGTGCCGTCGGTGGGCGCCAGGACGTTCGGCGTGACGCCCCAGGTGTCCCAGACGGAGAGGGCTTCCGTGTCGATGACGTCGGTGTTGCCGAGCTCGGGGTACGCGGCGATGGCGGCCTGCGAGTGGCCCGGGACGTCGATCTCCGGGACGACGGTGATGTGCAGCGAGTCGGCGTACGCGACGATCTCGCGGATGTCGTCCTGCGTGTAGTAGCCGCCGTGCGGCTTCTCGTCCCACAACTCGGAGGCCCGGTGGCCCCACTTGGTGCGGGGGCGCCAGGAGGCGACCTCCGTGAGCCGGGGGTAGCGCTTGATCTCCACGCGCCAGCCCTGGTCGTCGGTGAGGTGGAAGTGGAAGACGTTGAGCTTGTGGGCGGCGAGGAGGTCCAGGTAGCGCAGGACCCCTTCCTTCGGCATGAAGTGCCGGGCCACGTCGAGCATCATGCCGCGCCAGCCGAAGCGGGGGGCGTCCTCGATGACGCCCTGGGGCACGGTGTGCTCGCGGGTCGCGGCGACGGGGGCCCGGCGGAAGGCCTCCGGGCCGAGGAGCTGACGCAGGGTCTGGGCGCCCCAGAAGACGCCGGCCGCCGCGCCGCCGCGGATCTCGACTCCGTCGGGGGTGACGGTCAGGCGGTACGCCTCGGGGGTGAGGGTGTCGTCGATGCGCAGTGCGATGGTGCCCTGCGCGGTCTCCTCGCCGGGGGCGAGCGGGAGTTGGAAGGCGGCCCCCAGTGTGGCGCGCAGCCAGCGCTCCGTGGACTCGGTGCCCGGTCCTGCCCAGAGCGTGGTCGATCCGTCGACGGTGAAGCTGCCACCCTGCGATGCCTCGGCGCGTGCGGGCGCCGGGACCAATTGCTCAAAGGTCATGGGGAGGAGGCTGCCACGCGATTGCGGAGCGCGGAAGGGTCGTTGTGGCATATGCAACGGGGTACGGCTGTCCGTCGCGGGGCGCCCCAGTCCCGCCCCTTCCCGAACTAGGGGGCTGCACCCCCTAGCACCCCCGCCCCATCGACGCTCCGCGCCTCGCCCTCAAACGCCGGGCGGGCTGAAATCCCCCCTGGCGCCCCCGCCTTCATCGCCGCTTCGCGGCTTGCCCTCAAACGCCGGGCAGGCTGGATCATCGCCGCTTCGCGGCTCGTCCTCAAACGCCGGACGGGCTG
>NZ_JBHYJH010000113.1:0-14512 GCF_042740445.1 Streptomyces sp. NPDC059003
CCTCGTTGTCACTCATACGAGTGTGGGGCGCATCCGTGTCCACGGATGCGCCCCTCATCAGCGCCTTGTCACGCCGGACGGCCGTCGGCGGGCCTCAGCGGCCCGCGAGCGGCACGACCCGGCGGGGTGGGCTCACGCCCCGCGCAGCACCGCCCCCGTCACCTCGGCCGCACGGGCCACGGCGGCGTCGCGCGCCGCGGAGGCCTCGTCGACGGTCAGCGTGCGGTCGGCGGCCCGGAAGCGCAGCGCGTACGCCAGGGACTTCTTGCCCGCGCCGATCTGCTCGCCGGTGAAGACGTCGAACAGGCGGATGTCCTCCAGGAGTTCACCCGCGCCGTCGCGCAGGAAGGCCTCGACGACGGCGGCGGGCACGTCCTGGTCGACGACGAGCGCGACGTCCTGCGTGGCCACCGGGAAGGCGGAGATGCGCGGCGCCCGGAGCGCCCCCTCGCCGGCCTCCTGGAGGAGGTCGAGATTCAGCTCCATCGCACAGCTGCGGGCGGGCAGGCCGAGCGCCTTGATGACGCGCGGGTGCAGCTCACCGGCGTGACCGATGGAGACGATGTTCCCGCGCTCGCCCTCGGGGCCCTCGGCGCTGTCCAGGTAGACGCTCAGCTCGGCGCAGCGGCCCGGGTGCCACGGCCCGTACTGGCCCTGCTGGACGATCAGTTCGGCCCCGGCCTCGCGGGCCAGGGTGCGGGCCGCCTCGACGGCGTCCGCCCAGTCGGCCGGGCGGCCCTTGCCCCACCAGCCCGCGCGCTCGCGGGCGCCCGCGAGGACGACGGCGGCGTGCCGCGGCTGCTCGGGCAGGGCGCTGTTGAGCTCGGCGATCTCCTCGTCCGTGGGACGCCGGTCGACGGGCAGGCGACCGGGAGTGGCCGCCTCGGCCGACGGGTGGAAGACCAGACCCGTCTCGAACAGAGCCAGGTCGTGGCTGCCCCGGCCGTCGTTGCGGCGCAGCGCGGCGAGCAGGCCCGGCAGCAGCGTCGTACGGAGAGCGGGCTCCTCGTCCGACAGCGGGTTGACGAGCTTGACGACCCGGCGGTTCGCGTCGTCCTTGTCGAGGCCCAGCTGGTCGAAGACCTGCTCACCGAGGAACGGGTAGTTCGGCGCCTCCACGTAACCGGCGCCCGCGAGCGCGCGCCCGGCGCGGCGGTGCAGCCGCTGCCGCTCGGTCAGGCCGCGCCCGGCCGGGGGCTTCGGCAGCGTCGAGGGCAGGTTCTCGTAGCCCTCAAGGCGAATGACCTCCTCGGCGAGGTCGTTGACCTCGGCGAGGTCGGGCCGCCAGGACGGCACGGTCACGGTCAGGTCGTCCTGCCCGTACACGTCGCAGCCGACCTCCTGGAGGCGGCGTACGACGGTCTCGCGGCCGTAGGCGACACCGGCGACCTTGTCCGGGTGGTCGGCGGGCATGGTGATCGTCCGCGGCGCGGAGGGCGCGATGACCTCCGTGACGCCCGCCTCGGCGGTGCCGCCCGCGAGCAGCACGAGCAGGTCGACGGTGCGCTGCGCGGCGGCGGACGCGGCCTGCGGGTCGACGCCGCGCTCGAAGCGCCGCGCGGCCTCGGAGCCGAGCTTGTGGCGGCGCGCGGTGCGGGCCACGGAGACCGGGTCGAAGTGCGCGGCCTCGATGACGACGTCGGTGGTGCCCTGCTCCTCGTCGTGGTCGGCGATCTCGGTGTTGGCGCCGCCCATGACGCCCGCGAGGCCGATCGGCCCGCGCTCGTCGGTGATCACCAGGTCCTCGGCGTCGAGCACCCGTTGGGCGCCGTCGAGGGTGGTGAACTTCTCGCCCTGCTCGGCCCGGCGCACACCGATGGTGCCCTGGACGCGCGAGCGGTCGTAGGCGTGCAGCGGCTGACCGAGCTCCAGCATCACGTAGTTGGTGATGTCGACGGCCAGCGAGATCGGGCGCATGCCCGCCTTCTGCAGGCGGCGCTGCAGCCAGATCGGCGAGCGGGCGTCGGGGCGCAGGCCGGTGACGGTGCGCGCGGTGAAGCGGTCGCAGCCGGCCGGGTCGCTGATCTGCACCGGGTAGCCGAAGGAGTTCGGCGCCGGCACGTCGAGCAGCGCCGGGTCGCGCAGCGGCAGCCCGTACGCCGTCGCGGTCTCGCGGGCGACGCCGCGCAGCGACAGGCAGTAGCCGCGGTCGGGCGTGACGGCGATGTCCAGGACCTCGTCGACGAGCTCGAGGAGCTCGATGGCGTCGGTGCCGATCTCGTGCTCGGGCGGCAGGACGATGATGCCGCCGCTGCCGTCGTCGCCCATGCCCAGCTCGTCGCCGGAGCAGATCATGCCGCGGGACATCCGGCCGTACGTCTTGCGCTCGGCGATCGCGAAGTCACCGGGGAGCACCGCGCCGGGCAGCGCCACGACGACCTTGTCGCCGACCGCGAAGTTCCGGGCGCCGCAGACGATCTCCTGCGGCTCGCCGGTGCCGTTGGCCTGGCCGACGTCGACCGTGCAGAAGCGGATGGGCTTCTTGAAGCCTTCGAGCTCCTCGATGGTGAGGACCTTGCCGACGGCGATCGGGCCCTTGAGGCCCTCGCCGACCTGCTCGACGGTCTCGACCTCGAGGCCCGCGGCGATCAGCTTGGCCTGCACGTCGCGGCCGGTCTCGGTGGCGGGGAAGTCCACGTACTCCCGCAGCCAGGAAAGCGGGATGCGCATCAGATCTCCGTCCCGAACGGCCGGGTGAAGCGGATGTCACCCTCGACCATGTCTCGCATGTCTTCGACGTTGTGGCGGAACATCAGCATCCGTTCGATGCCGAACCCGAAGGCGAATCCGCTGTACTTCTCGGGGTCGACCCCGCAGGACTTGAGCACCTTGGGGTTGACCATGCCGCAGCCGCCGAGCTCGATCCAGCCCTCGCTGGAGCAGGTGCGGCAGGGGCGGTCGGGGTTGCCCACGGACTCGCCGCGGCACACGTAGCAGACCATGTCCATCTCGGCGGACGGCTCCGTGAACGGGAAGAAGTTCGGCCGCAGGCGGGTCTTCATGCCCTCGCCGCCGAACAGCTCCTGCACCATGTGGTCCAGGGTGCCCTTGAGGTCGGCCATGGTCAGGCCCTCGTCCACGGCGAGCAGCTCGACCTGGTGGAAGACCGGGGTGTGCGTGGCGTCCAGCTCGTCGGTGCGGTACACCCGGCCCGGACAGATCACGTACACCGGCGGCTCGCGGTCGATGAGCGAGCGGATCTGCACCGGCGAGGTGTGCGTGCGCAGGACCACGCCGGACTCGGCGGAGCCGCTCTCGTCGGCGACGAAGAAGGTGTCCTGCTCGCCGCGCGCCGGGTGGTCGGGCCCGATGTTCAGGGCGTCGAAGTTGAACCACTCGGCCTCGGCCTCGGGGCCCTCCGCGACCGCGTAGCCCATCGCGACGAAGATGTCCTCGATGCGCTCCGACAGCGTGGTCAGCGGGTGCCGCGCACCCGCCGCGACGCGGTCGTACGGCAGCGTGACGTCCACGGCCTCCTCGACCAGGACGCGCGCGTCCCGCTCCGCCTCGAGCTCGGTCTGGCGGGCGGCGAGCGCCTTGCTCACGGCGCCGCGGGCCATGCCCACGCGCTTGCCCGCCTCGGCCTTGGCCTGCGGGGGCAGCGCGCCGATCTCGCGGTTGGCCAGCGCGAGCGGCGAGGTGCCGCCGGTGTGCGCGGTCTTCGCCTCCTGGAGCTGGTCGAGGTCGGCGGCGGCCGCGAAGGCGGCGAGCGCCTCGTCCCGCATGCGCTCGATCTCTTCAGGTTTCAGTGCCTCGACCTCGACAGGGTCGTACGACTTGTTCGGTGCCGACATCTCTTCCCGTGCTTCCGGTTGGCTGGCGATGATCCCCGTCAAGGAGTCGGAGACGATACGTCCCACTCAGGGGACTCGTCCCGCTAAGGGGACGCAAAAGGTGCCAACGACCGAGTCTAACGGGGGTGTGGTGAACGAATGCGCCCGCGGGCTGCTCGGACGGCGATCACTGAAGATACGCCGGAGCCCCCACGGGCAACGTAAATCGGAACTGGGCGCCGCCGCTCGCCGCACGGCCGACGGTGATCCGACCGCCGTGCGCCTCCACGATGCCCTTCACGATGTACAACCCCAGTCCCGTCCCGCCGCGCTTGCTGCCCCGCCAGAAGCGGGTGAACACGCGGCCCATCGACTCCTCCGGAATACCGGAGCCCTCGTCGCTGACGGTGACCGCGGTATCGGTCGCCCCCCGTACCCGTAGGGACGGCGAGGACGCCACGTCGATGGTGACAGTTCCCTCACCGTGGCGCACCGCGTTTTCCAGGAGATTGCTCAATACCTGGTCGATCTTGTCCGGATCGGCCCACAGATCGGGCAGCGGCTGCTGGAGGCGTACGAGGAAGCGGTCCGCGTCCTGTCCCGCGGCGACGTGGGCCTGGATGTGGCGGCCGACGGCGGCGCCGATGTCGACGGGCTGACGGCGCAGCTCGAGCCGCCCGGAATCGATCCGGGAGATGTCGAGGAGCTCGGCGATCAGCCGCGTGACCCGGTTCGCGTCCGCGTCGACCGTCTCCAGCATCAGCCGCTTCTGGTCGTCGGTGAAGCGCTCCCACTTGGCGAGCAGCGTCGCGGTGAAGCCCTTCACGGACGTCAGCGGCGAGCGCAGCTCGTGGGCGACGGTGGCGATCAGCTCGGCGTGGCTGCGCTCGGTGCGCCGCCGCGCCTCGGTGTCGCGCAGCGAGACGACGAGCCTGCGCACCGGGCCGATCGGCCGCGACCGTACGTAGCGGGCGGAGACGAGGACTTCCCGGCCCCCGGGGAGCAGCAGATTGCGCTCGGGCTGCGCGACGCGCGTGGCGGGGCCTCCGTAGGGGTCGGTCACCTGCCACCAGCGCCGGCCTTCGAGGTCCTCCAGGGGCAGCGCGTGCTCGATGGCGGTGCCGAGCGCGTCGGCGGGGCGCACGGCCGTGATGCGGGCCGCGGTGGCGTTGAAGCAGATCACGTGCCCTTGCTCGTCGGCGACGACGAGACCGTCGGGCAGGTCGTCCGGGTCGATGCCGAGCTCGCCGAGCCCCGGGCCCGCCGGGCCCGCGTGGCCAGGAGGTGGGCACAGGATGTCCCGCACTCCCGGTGGTCTGCTCGTGCCGACGCTCATTCCCCGTATCCCCGCCTCTCGGAACCGGCGCAGTGGGCCCTCGAGCCCGACACACTACTAGCCGAGGGTGACGGAGCGGCACCCTCCGGAGGCGCGCTGTGCACGGGCAGAGGCATAGAGGCACACGGCAGCCGCCGTCGCGAGGTTCAGGCTCTCGGCGCTGCCGTGGATCGGAACGCGCACCACCGCGTCGGCGAGTGCGCGGGTCTCCTCCGGCAGCCCCCAGGCCTCGTTGCCGAAGATCCAGGCCGTCTCCGTGCCCATGGTGCCCTTGTCGAGCTCGGCGTCCAGGTCGTCCTCGCCCGCGCCGTCGGCGGCGAGCACCCGCACGCCCGCGCCCTTCAGGCCGCGTACGGCCTCCTCGACGGGCACGCCCACGGCCACCGGCAGATGGAAGTGCGAGCCGACCGACGCCCGCACGGCCTTCGGGTTGTACAGGTCGACGGACGCGTCGGTGAGGACCACGGCGTCGGCACCCGCGGCGTCGGCGCAGCGCAGCACGGTCCCGGCGTTCCCCGGGTCGCGGACGTGGGCGAGCACCGCGACGAGCTTGGGGCGCCCGGCGAGGATGTCCGCGAACGGCACGTCGAGGAACCGGCACACGCCGACGAGCCCCTGCGGCGTGACGGTGGTGGAGATGTCGGCGATGACGCCCTCGTCGGCGAGGTGCACCCGGGCCCCGGCCGCGCGTGCGGCGCCCACGATGTCGGCGTACCGCTCGGCGGCCTCGACGGTCGTGAACAGCTCCACGAGCGTGGGCAGCCCGCCCCCGCGGTGCCCGGCCGCCTCCCGCACCGCCTGCGGCCCCTCGGCGAGGAACAGCCGCTCCTTGCCGCGGAAGTTCCGCTTGCCGAGCCGCCGCGCACCACTGACGCGCGGGGAACGAGGGGAGATCAGTTCGGGACCGTGTGCCATCGAGTCGCTTTCGGTTTCACGGAGGTGGGGGGCTGAATCCCGCCGCGACGGCGCTCAGCCGAGACGGCGGTGGCCGGCGGTGCCGAGCCGGCCGCGAGCCGAACGTGATTGGACCCGCAGGCACACGGCCTGCGGGTCCAATCACGGCTCAAGCTCAGTGCAACGTCACGCGGCCTTGGGGGCGTTGACGTCGGACGGCAGGGCCTTCTGCGCGACCTCGACCAGCGCGGCGAACGCGTTGGCGTCGTTGACGGCCAGCTCCGCGAGGATCTTGCGGTCCACCTCGATGTTGGCGGCCTTCAGACCCTGGATGAAGCGGTTGTAGGTGATGCCGTTGGCGCGGGCAGCGGCGTTGATGCGCTGGATCCACAGCTGACGGAAGTCGCCCTTGCGCTTCTTGCGGTCGTTGTAGTTGTAGACGAGGGAGTGGGTGACCTGCTCCTTCGCCTTGCGGTACAGGCGCGAACGCTGACCGCGGTAACCGCTGGCCTGCTCGAGGATCGCCCGGCGCTTCTTGTGGGCGTTCACTGCCCGCTTGACGCGTGCCACTTGTTAACTCCTTGTAGCGGGGCCGTGGTGGTCCTCACACGGCCCGGTTTCGACTGATGTCCCGGTCCTGGCGTCGCGTGGCCCCCGGTGATCCGGGGGCCGCGACGTCACTTGCCGAGAAGCTTCTTGATCTTCTTGGCGTCGCCCGGGGCCATCTCGGCGTTGCCGGTGAGGCGACGCGTCAGACGGGACGACTTGTGCTCGAGCAGGTGGCGCTTGCCGGCGCGCTCGCGGAGCACCTTGCCGGAGCCGGTGACCTTGAAGCGCTTGCTGGCACCGCTGTGCGTCTTGTTCTTCGGCATAGCGCCGTTCTCTCCTCGTCAGTGGCGCTCCGATGCCCGGTCGTGAAACCGGGCATCCGGAAGCGTCATGTGTTCGGTTGGCATCCCTGGACTCGCGTCCGGGGATCAGGCCTCGGCGGAAGCCTCGGCCGGGGCCTCGGCGGGGGCTTCGGAAAGCTCCTCCTCGGCGGCGTTCTGCGACTTGCCGGGGTTGGCCTTCGCGTCCGCCTTACGAGCCGCCTGGGCCTCACGGGCCTCGGCCATCGCCTCGGTCTTCTTCTTGTGCGGACCGAGGACCATGATCATGTTGCGGCCGTCCTGCTTCGGGTTCGACTCGATGAACCCGAGGTCCTGGACGTCCTCGGCGAGGCGCTGCAGCAGCCGGAAGCCGAGCTCCGGACGGGACTGCTCGCGACCACGGAACATGATCGTGATCTTGACCTTGTCGCCCTGCTTGAGGAACCGGACGACGTGACCCTTCTTGGTGTCGTAGTCGTGCGGGTCGATCTTCGGCCGGAGCTTCATCTCCTTGATGACCGTGTGCGCCTGGTTCTTGCGCGCCTCACGGGCCTTCATGGCCGACTCGTACTTGAACTTCCCGTAGTCCATGAGCTTGCACACGGGCGGACGGGCGTTCGCCGCGACCTCGACCAGGTCCAGGTCGTACTCCTGCGCAAGCTCCAGGGCCTTGGCAAGCGGAACAATCCCGACCTGCTCGCCGCTGGGACCGACAAGTCGCACCTCGGGAACGCGAATCCGGTCGTTGATGCGGGGCTCGGCGCTGATGGATCCTCCTCGGTAGCACCACGCGACGGTCTGGCGGACAGCCGCGTAACGTCTGTATTCGTACGACCTAACCGTGCCGGTGCACAAAAAATGCCCCGACCGATCACAGGAAGGGGCTCCGCGCACTACCGGAGCACCTCCGCGGTGACCGCGGGGCGCATCGGGCGGGCCGTTGCACGAGGCTTCGGCCGCCTGACCGGTGACCCGCCGCTCGGGGAGCGGCTAGGTGGGAGATCGGAGCCTCCACTTGTGGGCCGGGTCCCTGTGTCTGAACTGTGTCGGAAACATGGATGTCCGGCCGGTCGTCACCCAAGGTTAGCAGGTCCCGGGGGGTGGGGCTAACCGCTCGTGGGCCGCCTAGGGTGTGGGGCATGAGTGACACGAGCCCCGCCGCCACCCCCGCGCCCGCGAATCCCGACTTCGACGCCATGACCCGCGACATCGCGGACGTCCCCGCCGTCGAGGTGATCACGACGGTCGCGGTGCACCTGATGAGCGCGGCGGCGGTGAACCTGGGCCTCGCCGAGGAGGGCGAGACCCACAAGGACCTCGACGAGGCCCGCAAGCTGATCCAGGCCCTCGCCGGTCTGATGGACGCGAGCGCGACGGAGATCAGCTCCTTCCACGCGGCCCCCCTGCGGGACGGTCTGAAGTCGCTGCAGCTGGCGTTCCGCGAGGCGTCCCTGGTGCCGGACGAGCCCGGTCAGGGGCCCGGCGAGAAGTACACGGGGCCGGTCTTCGGCTGACCCCGTTCACCGGCGTACGTACAGGGGCTCGCCCGGTGGCGTCGCCTCGGCAGGCAGGAGTGCCAGGTCGAGGCCGCGCACCAGGCGGGCCCTCAGTGTGTCGTCGGCCGCGAGGGCCTCGGCGACGCGCCGGACGGCGTCGGCCGGGGTCGCGGCCGGGTCGAGGACCAGGGCGAGGGTGCCGTCCGCGGTGCCGGGGCCGAGGTGGGCGCGCAGGACGGCGGGCTCGGCCGCGACGGCGGCGCGCACGGCCGCGACGACGGCCGGGTCGGTGAGCGCGTCGGTGCTGCGGCGGCCCTCGGCGAGGGCGATCAGGGCGGCGCGGTTCAGCTCGTAGGGGACGGGGCCCGCGAGGTCGAGGACGATCGTGTCGGCCTTCTCGTGCGCGGCGGCCTGGAGGGCCTGGTGCAGCGGTACGGCCACGGGGCGCGCGTTCGGGTCCCACAGGGCCAGGGCCTCGGTGGACGTGAAGGCGGGCAGCGCGGTGCGGTGGCCCGCCTTGAGGGTGGGCACCGCCATGTCGCTGGTCTTCTCGCGGCGCAGCCCGTTCTCGTCCTCCTCCACCTCGCCGAGGACGGCGACCACGGGGACGAGGAGGCGGGCGCCCGCCAGCGCGGACAGGACCGGACCGTTGGCGGTGCGGTCCTGGGACCAGGACTCCAGGGCCGCCCGGAGCGCGGGGTCGGCGGAGCCGTCGTCGTCGGAGTAGCCGGGGTCGGGGATGTTTTTCGTCTGCACGTCGTCGACACTAGTCCGCCGCTTCGCGGCGGGTTTCCCCCCCACCCGCCCGCCCGTTTCCACTCGGACACCGGGGGACGCCCCTCGTGGGGGTTCATCGCCATCGGCGGCCGCGGGCAGTGTCCTATCGGCGGCGGGCCCGCCACAGCCAGGCCCCGGCCGCCAGGAGTGCCACCCCCAGGCCCCCCACCACCGGGCCCAGCCAGCCCGCCGGGGCGTCGTCGGCGGGGGCGGCCGACGGGCCCGGGCCGAAGTACTTCTTGGCGTACTCCTTGCCGTGCGACGCCGTCCGCAGGGACTCCGGCTTGAGCGCCTCGGCGCGGCGCAGCGCGGCCACGGGGTTGATGAGGCCGTAGCCCCGCGAGTCGTCGCGGCCGCCGGCCGGGGCGTCGCGGGCGGTGTCCTGGAGGAGCTTCTTGATCTGGGCCGGGGTGAGGCCGGGGTGGGCCGCGCGGATCAGGGCGACGGCGCCCGACACGAAGGCGGAGGCGGCGCTGGTGCCCCAGCCCTCGTAGTACTTGCGGTCGGGGTCGGCTATCACGATGTCGTCGCCGGGCGCGCTGACGGTGGCGTACCAGCGCCGCGTGGAGAAGGAGGCCCGTTCGCCGTTCTCGTCGACGGCGGTCGCGGCGATCACTCCGGGGTACGCGGCGGGGTACGAGATGTGGTCGCCGCGCTCGCCGCCGTTGCCCGCGGACGCGACGACGACGGCACCTTTCTTCAGGGCGTACTGGACGGCGGCGTCCTCCGTCGGCTCGGGGTGCGCGGACTTGGAGTCGTCGCCGAGGGAGAGGTTGATGACGTCGGCGCCGTGGTCGGCGGCCCAGCGGATCCCTTCGGCGAGGGCGTTGCCGCGGGTGGAGCGGGCCTTCCTGCGGGCCGGGTCGCCGTCTTCGAGGATCACCCGCACCGGCAGGATCTTCGCCTCGGGGGCGATGCCGAGCACGCCGTCGCCGCGGCCCGCGCCGTGTCCGTGGCCCGCGACGATCCCGGCCATGGCGGTGCCGTGCCGGGCCCAGGTCCGGTCGCCGCGCCGGGCTCCGAAGCCGACCATGTCCTTGCCGGGCAGCACGTTGCCCTTGAGGTCGGGGTGGGCGCCGTCCACGCCGGTGTCGAGGACGGCGACGGTGATGCCCTCGCCCTTCGTGGTGCGCCACGCCTGGCCGGTGCCCATCGTGTCGAGGGCCCACTGCTGGGCGCGGATGCCGTCCTCGGCGCCCGCGTCGGCGGCGGGCAGCAGCACGAGCGCCGCCGCGAGGGCGGTGACCGTCGTTCTGCGGAGTCCCATGCGGAGTCTCATCGGGCTGCCTCCGCTCATCGCGATGTCTCCGTGTCGGCGGTGGCGGTCTTGCGCAGGCTCCGCTCGACGCGGTCGGCGATGCCCTTCGCGTCGTGGCCGAGCCCGGCCTGCGCGGGGGCGGTGGTGGCGCCGGGCTCCACGGCGTCGGCGGCGGGCTGCGGCTCCGTGACGGCGCGGCCGTCGGCGAATCCCGAGACGGCGTACGCGACCACGGGGGCGTCGGGCAGCACCGACAGGGTCCAGGTGGCCCGCTGGGCGTCGCCGAACCCGGCGGCGAGGGTGCCCTCGGGGGCGTACGGACGGGGCATCAGGTCGGTGCGCCGGCCGAGTCCTTCGTCGGTGAAGCGGGTGCGCAGGGCCCGCATCGCGGCGGCGTCGGCCTTCGTGAACAGCAGGCCGACGGTGGTGACGTGGCTGCGGGTGGCGTCCGCGTACGTGGCGCGCAGCAGGCGCAGACAGCCGACGGGGGCGAGGGCCTTGCGCAGCAGCGGGTCGAAGGCGCGCTTGCAGCCGCTGTCGGGGGCGACGGCGACGCGGTTCCAGGTGCGGTCGGCGCCGCCGGGGCCCGCGCCCTCGCCCGCGATGGTGGGCGGGAACAGGTCGTCGACGGGCACGCTGTGCCACAGCTGGCCCGCCGCGGCGTACGTGTCGCGGGCGCTGCCGGCCGCGTCCGACTCGCCGGTCAGCCAACTCCCGGTCACCGCACCGCCGATGAGCCCGAGCCCGAGGACGACGCAGGCGACGGCGGCGGCCACGCGCGGCCGCGCCCAGGCGCGGACGGGGCGCAGCCGGGTGGTGGTGTCGTCGTACAGGGCGGGCCGGGCGAGGAAGACGAAGGGGCGGCCCGTGTCGGTGCGCGGGGTGAGGTCCACGGCTCCGACGGGCCTGCGGGCGGCGGGGGTTCGGGGCGGTGCGCTGTCCGTGCCGTCCACGTCGCCCGTGCCGTCCGCGTCGTTCGTGCCGTCCGCGTCGTCGGTGGGTAGGGCGGTCGACGGGCGTGGGGGCGTGGCGGGGCGCGGGGGTGGTACCGCCGGGGCGGCGGGGGGTGGTGGTGCGTCCGGCAGACGGGCCGAGGCGGGCGGGGGCGGCGGCGCGGGCCGTGCGGCCGGTGCGACCGGTGCGGCGTCCGCCGTGGGGGCGTGCGTCATGGCGTCGGCGGCGGCCTCGGCCTCGGTCTCGCTCGCGGTCCCGGCCCCGATCTCAGCCTTGGGCTTGGGCTTGGCCTTGGCCTCAGTCGCGGTCTCAGCCTTGGCCCCGGTCCCGCCCGCGGCCTCATCCGCAGCAGCGTCCGCCGACGCGTCGTCCCGGTCGGCGGCGTCCGTCCTCGTGGGCGCGGGGTCGTCCTGCGGGTCGGCCGCGCGGGTGGGGACCCGGGCCCGGTCGAAGGGGGCCAGGAGGTCGGCCATCACCGTGTCGTCCGGGGCCGGGCGGGGCGCGCCGAGGACCCAGTCGCGGTCGACCGGAGGGCGTACGTCGGGGAAGCGGGCGCTGGCGGGCGGGGGCGGCGGGGTCCGGTCGTCCGCCGGGTCCGAGGCGTCCAAGGCGTCCAAGGCGTCCGGAGCGGCGGGGGCGGCGTCGGCAGGCGGTGCGGGCACCGGTGGCGGCGTGCCGGGCCGTGGGGGGACGGGGGGCCTTCGCGCCTCCGTGCTCATGCACCCCCCGTTCCGTCGCGTCGCGCGCTCCCTGCGTGCGCGTCACTCTACGGGCTGACATGACCCCCACGGGCACTGAGGCCGGGGCCCGGGCCGATCTGCCCGGATCATCCCCCTACCCTCCGGTAGCCGTGTCTGGCAGGCTGCGCCCATGACTGGCCGAGTTGCAGACCGTGCCGCTGACCGGGCCCGCTACGACCGGGCCACCGCCGCTCTGGACGCGCCGCTCGCGATCGTGGACCTGGCGGCGTTCGACGCCAACGCCGACGATCTGGTGCGCAGGGCGGGCGGGAAGCCGGTCCGGGTCGCCAGCAAGTCCGTGCGGTGCCGGGCGCTGTTGGAGCGGGCGCTGGCGCGGGACGGGTTCGCCGGGGTCATGTCGTTCACGCTCGCCGAGTCGCTGTGGCTGGCCCGGTCCGGCTTCGACGACGTGCTGCTCGCGTATCCGTCGGCGGACCGTGCGGCGTTCGCCGAGCTCGCGGGCGACGCGAAGCTGGCGGCCGCCGTGACGGTGATGGTCGACGACCCGGCGCAGCTGCGCCTCATCGACGAGGCGCGCGGGGGCGGGCGCGAAGTGGTGCGGGTGTGCCTGGAGTTGGACACGTCGTTGCGCCTGATGGGGGGCCGGGTGCGGATCGGCGCGCGGCGCTCGCCGCTGCACGACCCCGGCCAAGTGGCGGCGCTCGCGCGGGCGATCAGCCGCAGGCCCGGGTTCCGCCTGGTGGGCGTGATGGCGTACGAGGGTCATGTGGCCGGTGTCGGGGACTCCGTGGCGGGGCATCCGGCCAGGTCGCGGGCGGTGCGGCTGATGCAGTCCGCGGCCCGCAAGGAGCTGGCGGCGCGCCGCGCGGACACGATCCGGGCGGTGCGGGCGGCCGTGCCGGACCTGGAGTTCGTCAACGGCGGCGGTACGGGCAGCGTCCAGCACACGGCGGCGGAGGGCGCGGTGACGGAGGTGGCCGCCGGGTCGGGGCTCTATCTGCCGCGGCTCTTCGACCACTACACGTCGTTCAGCGGACGCCCGGCCGCGCTGTTCGCCGTGCCCGTCGTGCGCAGGCCGGGTCCCGGCGTGGTGACGGTGCTCGGCGGCGGCTATCCGGCGTCCGGGGTCGCGGGCGCCGACCGGTCGCCGGTGCCGTATCTGCCCGAGGGCCTGCGGTACGACCCGCAGGAGGGCGCGGGCGAGGTGCAGACGCCGCTGGTCGGGCCGCCCGCGGACGAGCTGCGGATCGGCGACAAGGTGTGGTTCCGGCACGCCAAGGCCGGTGAGCTGTGCGAGCGGTTCGAGACGCTGCACCTCGTCGAGGGCGACCGGGTGACGGCGGCCGTCCCGACGTACCGGGGCGAGGGGCACACGTTCCTCTGAGCGGCGGTCAGGGCGTCGGCTCCACGCTGCTGCCCACTCCCCCGCCCGTCTCGCTGTCGCCGACCGGCCTGATCCCGTCGATCACCTTGTCGATGTCGGACAGCGGCGGCGCCCCGTCCGCGGCGTCGACGTGGAAGCGGACGATGACCATGGCCTCGGACCCGGTGCTCGAGGGGAACGCGAGGGACTGGACGTATCCGCCGGGGCCCTTCTTGGTGTGGACGCGCCAGCGTACGAAGTAGCCGCCGCGGCCCGCGACGGCGACGGTGCCGGTCTTGACCTGCTGGTGGCGCGTGATGCCGCCGAAGGGCTTGCGGTCGATCGCGTCGTGGTCGTACGCGGCGTCGGCGGCGTCCTCGATGTCGCGCTTGGCGAGCTTCTCGGGCGAGCGCTCGTCGGTGCCGGTCGCGGTGCTCGTGCTGATGGCGCCGTGGCGGCAGAAGCCGGGGTCGCCGGGGCAGTCGTAGGTGTCCGGCGTCTGCAGGGTGAGCTCGTCGCCGACGGTGTTGTCGGCCTTCTCCCAGCCGTCGGGGACGGGCAGGGTGATGCCGTTGAGCTGGTCGACGAGGGTGTCCGGGTCGGGGTCGGCGGCCGAGGTCGTCGGGTCCGGATCGGAGGTCGTCGGGTCGGGCTCGGGCGGCTCGGACGACGTGGGTGCGGGGCCCGCTGTGGGGTCGCCGTCATCGTCCTTGAGCACGAACACACCGGTGACGATGGACGCGATGAGGACGGCGGCGGCCGCGCCCATCGCGATGACCTTCGCGCGCCCGCCGCCCGCCGCCGAGGGCAGCGGCTGCACCACGGTGGGACCGAACCCCGGCTGCCCCGCCGCCGTTTGGGGCAGGACGGAGGCCGTGCGGCGGTGGTCGGTCCACGCGGAACCGTCCCACCAGCGCTCGGTGCCGGGTGTCGACGGATCCGGGTACCAGCCCGGAGAGGGCGTCATGCTCATCCCGGCACTCTAGGGCGTGGGGCGGGGGGCGGGGAAACAAAACACGGCCACCCCCCCGCCGCCGGGGCGGATGCGCCGTAAACACCATGAGTCAGTGGGCGGGCCACCCCGGCGGGCA
>NZ_JBHYJH010000113.1:14522-32824 GCF_042740445.1 Streptomyces sp. NPDC059003
TCGGTGGGGTGTTTCTTCTCTTCCGGGTACCCGCGGGGTTGGGCCTTCTTGGAAACCGCGCCAAATTGGGGGGGGCGGGGGCGGTGTTTACAACCACGTCCGGCCACCGCGGCACGGCCTGCGGAAAGGCTCAGTACACCGTGTCCAGCTGGTCCGGCACCACGGAGCCGTCCTCGCGCAGGACGGGGCCCTTGCGGCCGTCGGGCTCGTTGTACGCGGCCGTGGCGCAGGGGTAGGTGCCCTGCTTCTGCGGCAGCGGCTCGATGAACATGGGGTTCACGACCCAGCGCCCGTCGGCGTTGTCGTAGGCGCGGCACATGAACTCGCCCTTGTTGCGGTTCAGGACGAGGTGCGCGCCGGTGGCGTCGCCGACGAAGGTCACGTCGGTGTCGGCGTCACCGCCGCCGATCGCGATGCGCTTGCTCCACCGCTGCTTGTCCCAGGCCTTCTTGCCGTGGATCCCGTAGATCTCCTGGTTGATGAAGCAGCGCTTGCCGTCGATGTACGGGATGACGTCGCCCTTGTTGACGCCGACGCCGCCGCAGCCCTGGTTCCACGTGGTGACGCGGCCCTTGCGGTCCAGGACGGAGCGGATGGCCACGGTGTGCTTGCGGTCGATGCCGACGCCGCGCGACCACACCTCGGCGACGGGCTCGGAGCCCGCCGACACGATGTAGACGTCGAACCCGGCCTTCTTCAGCGTGCGGATGAGGTCGCGCTGCTGGTCGTAGTAGCGGACGTAGCCCGGCACGGTGTGGCTGCCGATGGTGCGGGTGGTGCCGATGGGCGCGGCGAGGGCCTCCTTGCGGGCCTTCTTCGCGTACGACTCCACTTCCTTGACCGTGTGTCCGGCGAACAGCTGCGGCACCCAGGCGTACTGCGGGACGGTGCGGCGGTGGTTCCAGGTGCCCGCGAAGGCGGCGGCGCCGCTCATCGTGGTGCCGTCCTCGCGGATCTGGAGGATCTCGTCGGCGCAGGCGCCGTTGGTGGAGGTGGGCAGCGGCTTGCCGACGGGCACCTTGGTGCCGCAGGCCTTGGTGAGGGCGCGGTGGCCCGCGTCCGTCATCCACTTGCTGGAGGACTTCCAGCTCTTGGGGCGCAGGATCTTGTCGTTGCGCAGCGCCCAGCTGATGGTGGCGTCGGTGACGTCGTTCTTGGTGATGGTGTTGTCCCAGTCGAACGCGGCGACCGGGCGCTTCGTGCCGTGTCCGAGGTGCGGGTCGGAGCAGGTGCCCCGCTCGTCGATGACCTTCTGGAGGCGGGCGCGGTTGTCGCCGTACCAGGTCAGCTTCTTCGACAGCTGGGGACAGTGGGCGCCGGGGTGCGGCGCGGGCGCGGCCGTGGCGGCGGTCGCGGGGAGCGTGACGGGCCCGGCCACCAGGGTGGCGGCCGAGGCCAGCGTCAGCGCCAGAACGTTTCTCTTACGCATGTGCGTGGACGCTACAGCAGTGTTACGAGGCCGTCGACGTCCCGTACACCGTGTCCCGTTGGTCCTTGATGACCGATCCGTCCGATCGGCGCACCGGGCCCTTCGCGCCGCCCCGCTCCGTGTAGCCGGTGGTGGCGCAGGGGTAGGGCGCGGACTGCTCGCCCTTCGGCTGGATGAACATGGGGTTGATCAGCCAGCGCCGGTCGCGGTTGTCGTAGGCGCGGCACATCAGCTCGGGCTTGTTGCGGTTCAGCACGAGCCTCAGGCCGGTGGCGTCGCGCAGGAAGGACACGTCGGTGTCGGAGTCGCCCGCGGCGAACACCTGGCGCTTCGCGGCCGGTTGGACCTTCTCGGCGGCCTTGCCGCGGACGCCGAGGATGCGCTCGTTGATGGCGCAGCGCTTGCCGTCGATGTACGTGATCATCGAGTCGGCCCCGTCCTTGACGCCGCCGCAGCCCTTGAGGCGCGCGGTGAGGCGGCCGTCGCGGGTGACGTTGCGGATGCCGATCGTGTGCCGGGCGTCGAGGCCCACGCCCCTCGCCCAGACCTCGGCGATCGGCTCGGGGGACGCGGAGACCACGTACACGTCGAACCCGGCCTTCTTGAGGGTGCGGATCAGGTCGCGCTGCTGGTCGTAGTAGCGCGCCCAGCCGGTGACCTTGCCGCTGCCGACCTTCTGCTCGGCGCCGACCGGGGCGGCGAGGTTCTGCGTGCGGGCGGCGGCCGCGAAGTCCTTGACGCGCGCGGTGCTCCAGCCGCGGAGCAACTGGGCGAGCCAGGCGTACTGCGGCTCCATGCGGCGGTGGTCGAAGCCGTCGAAGGCCTGCTTGCCGCCGGTCGTGGTGCCCTCGCCGTACACGGAGGCGATCTCGTCGGCGCAGGCGGCGTCGGTGCGCGTGGGCAGGGTGCGGCCGGTGGCGGGGCAGGCCGCGGCGAGGGCGCGGGCGGCAGGCGTGGTCAGATAGCGGCTCGTGGTGCGCCAGTCGCCGCGCTCGGGGGTGCGGATCCGGCTGTTGCGCAGCAGCCAGAACATGGTGGCGTCGCCGATGTCGTTCCTGATGACCGTGTTGTCCCAGTCGAAGACGGCGAGCGGCTTGTGGTGCTTGTCGTACGTGTCGCCGCAGCGGCCGTAGGTGTCGAGCGTCTGCTGGAGGCGCCGCTTGTTGTCGCCGTACCAGCCCTTCGACACGGTGAGCGTGGGGCACTTCTCCGGTCCGGCGGCGGGCTGGGCGTGGGCGGTGGCGAGGCCGGTGCCCGCGACGGCGAGGGCGGCCGTGGCGGCGTACCAGCGGTACTTGATCTTCATGAGCACGGTCCCTGTCTACGCGGGACAGCCGGGCGCCCCGTGACGCCCGGCTGTCGCGGTGGCGACGCTGAGGTGAACTACACGGGGGTGACGTACGCCCCCGAGATGCCGCCGTCGACGAGGAAGTCCGTGGCGTTCACGAACGCGGAGTCGTCGCTCGCGAGGAACGCGACGGCCGCCGCGATCTCCTCGGCCTCGGCGAAGCGGCCCACCGGGATGTGCACGAGCCGGCGGGCGGCGCGCTCCGGGTCCTTGGCGAACAGCTCCTGGAGGAGCGGGGTGTTGACCGGGCCCGGGCACAGCGCGTTCACGCGGATGCCCTCGCGCGCGAACTGCACGCCGAGCTCGCGGGACATCGCGAGGACGCCGCCCTTGGACGCCGTGTACGAGATCTGCGAGGTCGCGGCGCCCATGCGGGCCACGAACGACGCGGTGTTGATGATGGAGCCCTTGCCCTGGCGCCGCATGTAGGGGATGGCGGCCTTGCAGCACAGGTAGACGGAGGTGAGGTTGACCTCCTGGACGCGCTTCCAGGCCTCAAGGCCCGTCTCCAGGATGGAGTCGTCGTCGGGCGGCGAGATGCCCGCGTTGTTGAAGGCGATGTCGACGGAGCCGTAGGTGTCGTACGCGGTCTTGAACAGCGCCTCGACCTGCTCCGCGTCGGTGACGTCGACCTTCACGTACGTGCCGCCGACTTCCTCGGCGGCCTTCTTGCCCGCGGTCTCGTCGATGTCGGCGCAGACGACGTTCGCGCCCTCGGAGGCGAGCCGTCGTGCGGTGGCGAGGCCGATGCCGCTGCCGGCGCCGGTGATGACGGCGGTGCGGCCGACGAGGCGGCGGCAGATGTTCTCAGTCATAAGGTGCTCAGGCCTCCGTGCTGATGAAGACGTTCTTGGTTTCGGTGAACGCGGCGAGGGCGTCCGGGCCGAGCTCGCGGCCGAGCCCGGACTGCTTGTAGCCGCCGAAGGGGGTCCAGTAGCGCACGCTGGAGTGCGAGTTGACGGACAGGTTGCCCGCCTCGACGGCCCCCGATACGCGCAGGGCGCGGCCCACGTCCCGGGTCCAGATCGAGCCGGACAGGCCGTACGGGGTGGCGTTGGCGAGGCGGACGGCGTCCTGCTCGTCGGTGAAGGGGAGCAGGACGGCGACGGGGCCGAAGATCTCCTGCATGGCCGCGGGCGAGTCCGGGCGCTCGCCGAGAAGGACGGTCGGCGGGAACCAGAAGCCGGGCCCGTCGGGCGCGCTCCCGGTGATGGCGTCCGCGCCGTCGGGCACGAAGCGCTGGACGCGGTCGCGCTGCTGCCGCGAGATCAGCGGGCCCATCTGGGTCTTCTCGTCCAGCGGATCGCCGACCACCACGGCCTGCACCTTCTCGGTGAGGCGGGCCGTGAACTCCTCGTACACCGACTCCTGGACGAGGATGCGGGTGCGGGCGCAGCAGTCCTGGCCGGAGTTGTCGAGGAAGGAGAACGGGTCGGATGCCGCTTCGAGGTCGGCGTCGGCGAAGACGATGTTGGGGCTCTTGCCGCCGAGTTCGAGGGTGAGGCGCTTCATCTGGGCGGCGCAGCGCTCCATGACGTCGCGCCCGGTCCGCGTGGAGCCGGTGAAGACGATCTTCGCGACGCCCGAGTGGTCGACGAGGGCGCGGCCCGCGACGTGGCCGTAGCCGGGGAGGACCTGGAAGAGGCCCTCGGGCAGGCCCGCTTCGAGGGCGAGCTCGGCGAGGCGCAGCGCGGTGAGCGGCGTGGTCTCGGCGGGCTTGAGCAGGACCGCGTTGCCGGCCGCGAGGGCGGGGGCGAAGCCCCAGGCGGCGATGGGCATGGGGAAGTTCCAGGGCGCGATCACGCCGACCACGCCGAGCGCTTCATGGAAGGTGACGTTCCAGCCGCCGGGTGCGGGGATCTGCGCTCCGTTGAGGCGCTCGGCTCCCCCGGCCGCGTACAGGAGCAGATCCCGTACGTTGCCCGCCTCCCAGCGGGCGTTGCCGGGGAGGTGGCCCGCCTCGCGGACTTCGAGCGCGGCGAGCTCGTCGATGTGGGCGTCGACGGTGTCGGCGAAGCGGCGCAGGAGCCGGGCGCGGTCGGCGGGCGCGGTGACGCCCCAGGCCCGCTGGGCGGCCGCGGCCCGCGTGACGGCCCGGTCGACGTCGCCCGCGTCGGCGGCGGGGACGGTCGCGACGACTTCTTCGGTCGCCGGATTCAGTACTTCAAGCACGTCGTGCCTCACATGCGTTCGAAGGAGCGGCGGAGCTCCCAGTCGGTCACCACGGAGTCGAAGGCGTCGAGCTCGACCCGCGCCATGTTGCGGTAGTGCGCGACGACCTCGTCGCCGAACGCGGCCTTCGCGATGGGGCTGTTCTCCCAGAGCTCGGCGGCCTCGCGCAGCGTCGTCGGTACGTGTTCGTAGCCGCCCGCGTAGGCGTTGCCCTCGCACGCGTCGGGCAGCTCCAGCTGCTGCTCGATGCCGTACAGGCCCGCCGCGACCAGGCCCGCGACGGCAAGGTGCGGGTTGACGTCGCCGCCCGGAAGCCGGTTCTCGAAGCGCAAGGAGCGGCCGTGGCCGACGACGCGGAGCGCGCAGGTGCGGTTGTCGTAGCCCCAGGCGGCCGCGGTCGGCGCGAACGAGCCCGGCTGGAACCGCTTGTAGGAGTTGATGTTCGGTGCGTACAGGAGGCTGAAGTCGCGCAGGGCGGCCAGCTGGCCCGCGAGGAAGTGCCGCATGACGGGCGACATGCCCCCGGGCCCGTCCCCGGCCATGGCGTTGGTGCCGTCGGCGTCCTGGAGCGAGAGGTGGATGTGACAGGAGTTACCCTCGCGCTCGTTGTACTTCGCCATGAAGGTGAGCGAGACGCCCTCCTGCGCGGCGATCTCCTTGGCGCCCGTCTTGTAGATCGCGTGCTGGTCGCAGGTGACGAGGGCCTCGTCGTAGCGGAACACGATCTCGTGCTGGCCCGGGTTGCACTCGCCCTTGGCGGACTCGACGGTGAGCCCGGCGGCCGCCATGTCGTTGCGGATGCGGCGCAGCAGCGGCTCGATGCGGCCGGTGCCGAGGACGGAGTAGTCGATGTTGTACTGGTTGGCCGGGGTCAGGCCGCGGTAGTCGGCGTCCCAGGCCTGTTCGTAGGTGTCCTTGAAGACGATGAACTCCAGCTCCGTGCCGACGTGCGCGGTGTAGCCGTGCTCGGCGAGGCGGTCCAGCTGGCGGCGCAGGATCTGGCGCGGGGCGGCCACGACGGGCGAGCCGTCGTTCCAGGCGAGGTCGGCGACGAGCATCGCGGTGCCCTCGTTCCAGGGCACGCGGCGCAGCGTGGTGAGGTCGGCGTGCATGGCGAAGTCGCCGTAGCCGCGCTCCCAGGAGGACATCGCGTATCCGTCGACCGTGTTCATCTCCGTGTCGACGGCCAGGAGGTAGTTGCAGCCCTCCGTGCCGTGCTCCAGGACCTCGTCGAGGAAGAAACGGGCGGCGAACCGCTTGCCCTGGAGCCGCCCTTGCATGTCGGGGAAGGCCAGGACGACAGTGTCGATCTCGCCGCTCGCCACGAGGGCACGCAGCTCCTCGATGCCGAGCGGGGGTGTGCGGTCTGCCACGGGAAAAGCCTCCTTGGGTCAGCCGAGTGGCCATAAGGTATGGCCGGGAACCATTGCTTGGGAAGGGGGTACGGGAAGATGTCCCACGTGCGGGGCGAGGACCGCCTCAATCAGGTGCTGCGACCGGTCCGGGCGGGCAACGGCTTCGAGGAGGCCCTGGAGCAGATCCTCCAGGTGGTCCGGCTCGGCCTGGTGCCGGGCGGCGAACGGCTGCCCGCGGAACGGGAGTTGGCCGACCTGCTCGGCATCAGCCGGGTCACGCTGCGCGAGGTCCTGAAGGTGCTCCAGGACCAGGGGCTCGTGGAGTCCCGGCGCGGCCGCTACGGCGGCACGTTCGTGCGCCCGCGCACCGCGGCGCCGGGCGAGGACGAGCTGCGCCGCCGCGTCGCCGACGTGGACGTGGAGGACGCGCTGCGCTTCCGCGAGGTCCTTGAGGTGGGCGCGGCCGGCCTGTGCGCGGCGCACGGGCTCGCCGACGAGCAGGCGGACCGGCTGCGCGCCGCGCTCGCCCGCACCCATGACGCGCCGCTGACCGAGTACCGCCGCCTGGACACGCTCCTTCACCTCACGCTCGCCGAGCTCTCCGGCTCGCCGACGCTCACCGCGCAGTACGCGGCGGTCCGCGCGACCGTCAACGAACTCCTCGACTGCATCCCGCTCCTGGTGCGCAACCTGGAGCACTCGCAGCGCCAGCACACCGCCCTGGTGGAGGCCGTGCTCGACGGCGACGCGGACGGGGCGAGGGAGATGATGCGGGAGCACTGCGCGGGGACGGCGGCGCTGCTGCGGGGATTTCTGGCGTGAGCCTCCGCGGGGGTTCTCGGCGTGAGCCGGCGGGCGCTCCCCCGGGACGGGGCGGTTAACCAGCACGTTACGCACAGGTCTTGATTTCTGCCCGGCCGCACCGCAAAGGTATGCCTCCAATCCATTGAACCCGTCGCAGGGGAGCCCCGTCATGACGCTGGAGTCCGCGAAGTCACGCGCCGACGATGAGGGCGACGACTATCTGGAGCGGCGCACCCTGCGCCGCGGCAACGCGGGCTGGGTGCTCCTGACCGGCCTCGGCGTCGCGTACGTGGTCTCCGGCGACTTCTCCGGCTGGAACTCCGGCCTCAAGGAGGGCGGCTTCGGCGGCCTGGCGATCGCAATGGCGCTCATGGGCGTGATGTACACCTGCATGGTGTTCTCGCTCGCCGAGCTGTCGTCGGTGCTTCCGACGGCGGGCGGCGGCTACGGCTTCGCCCGGCGCGCGCTCGGCCCCTGGGGCGGCTTCCTCACGGGCACGGCCATCCTCATCGAGTACATCCTCGCGCCCGCCGCGATCTCCATCTTCATCGGCGACTACGTCGAGTCGCTCGGCCTGTTCGGCCTGGAGTCCGGCTGGCCGGTGTACCTGGCCTGCTTCGTCCTCTTCATCGGCATCCACCTGTGGGGCGTGGGCGAGGCGCTGCGGTTCAGCTTCGTCGTCACGGGCATCGCCGTGGCCGCGCTCCTGGTGTTCGCGGTGGGCGCGTTCATGGAGTTCGACGGCTCGAAGCTGAACGACATCCCGGTCGACCACGACGCCTTCGGCGCCACCTCGTGGCTGCCGCTGGGGATCCTCGGCATCTGGGCGGCGTTCCCGTTCGGCATGTGGTTCTTCCTGGGCGTGGAGGGGGTGCCGCTCGCCGCCGAGGAGACCAAGGACCCGGCGCGGGCGCTGCCCCGGGCGATCCGCTGGTCGATGGGCATCCTGCTGGCCCTGGCGCTGCTCACGTTCTTCGCGTCGGCCGGGGCGCGCGGCTCGGCGGCGATCCAGTCGACCGGCAACCCGCTGGTGGACGCGCTGCAGCCGGACGGCAAGCAGACGGGCCTGAGCCGGGTCATCAACTACGCGGGCCTCGCGGGCCTGGTGGCGTCGTTCTTCTCCCTGATCTACGCGGGCTCGCGCCAGCTCTTCGCGCTGTCCCGCGCGGGCTATCTGCCGCGCTTCCTGTCCCTGACGAGCAGCCGCAAGGCGCCCTACCTGGGGCTGCTCGTGCCGGGCGCGATCGGCTTCTCGCTGGCCGCCGCGACCGGGGACGGCGCGCGCATGCTGAACGTCGCCGTCTTCGGCGCGACCATCTCGTACGCCCTGATGTCGCTCTCCCACATCGTCCTGCGCCGCCGCGAGCCCGGCCTCGCCCGCCCCTACCGCACGCCCGGCGGCGTCCTGACCTCGTCGGTGGCCCTGGTCCTCGCGTGCGCGGCCCTGGTGGCGACGTTCCTGGTCGACGTCACGGCGGCCTTCATCGCGCTCGGCGTGTACGTCGTGGCGCTCGCGTACTTCGGCCTGTACAGCCGCAAGCATCTGGTGGCACGGGCGCCCGAGGAGGAGTTCGCCGCGCTCGCGGCCGCCGAGGCCGAACTGGAACGGAACTAGCGGCACTTACCGGTAAGCAGAGGGAGTTCATCAGTGCACGGGAACGACAAGCGGCCCCTGATCGGCGTCAGCACGTACCTGGAGGCCGAGGCGCGCTGGGGCGTGTGGACGCTGCCCGCGGCGCTGCTGCCCGCCGGGTATCCGCGTCTGGTGCAGGCGGCGGGCGGCCTCGCGTCGATGGTGCCGCCGGACGACCCCGCGTACGCGGCCGACGTCGTCGCCCGCCTCGACGGGGTCGTCGTCGCGGGCGGCCCCGACGTGGAGCCGTCGCGCTACGGGGCCGAGCGCGACGACCGCACGGGCCCGCCCGCGAAGGAGCGGGACACCTGGGAACTCGCCCTGATCGAGGCCGCGTTGGCGGCGGGCAAGCCACTGCTCGGCATCTGCCGCGGCATGCAGCTCCTGAACGTCGCCCTGGGCGGCACCCTGATCCAGCACATGGACGGCCACACCGGGGGCCTCGGCGTCCTCGGCACCCACGCGGTCAAGCCCGTCCCGGACACGCTGTACGCCACCGCCGTGCCCGACGCGACGACGGACGTCCCCACGTACCACCACCAGGCGGTGGACCGCCTGGGCCGGGGCCTGATCCCCTCCGCCCACGCGGACGACGGCACCGTGGAGGCCATCGAACTCCCGGGGCCCGCCTGGGTCCTCGGGGTGCAGTGGCACCCGGAGATGGGAACGGACACGCGCGTGATGGAGGCGCTGGTGCGGGCGGCAGCAGGACAAGGCTGACGGAGCGGCTCGCCACCGCACCGAGGTCACGACGTCCCGCGCGTCAGCCCCAGCAGATCCCGCGCAGGACCCGTCGGCACATGCCCCGTGGGCCACACCGCCCGCAGCTCACGGCGCAGCCGTACGCCCTCCACCGGCACGCGCACCAGACGGCGGGCCGCCAGCTCCTCCCCCACCGCCAGCTCACTGAGCACCGCGGGCCCCGCAGAGCTCACCGCGGCGGACTTCACGGCGGTGGTGGAGGAGAGCTCCATGAGCGGGGCCGCGAGCCCGCCGATGGCCGTGTCGAGGACCTGCCGGGTCCCCGAACCCTCCTCGCGCAGGATCAGCGGCGCCGCCGCGAGCTCCGCCGCCGCCAGCGGCGCGCGCCGCCGCGCCCAGGGGTGCCCGGGCGCCACCACCACGATCAGCCGGTCGTGCCCCACCACGGCCGCGTCCAGGCCCGCGGGCACCCGCAGCCCCTCCACGAACCCGAGGTCGGCGTCCCCGGCGAGCAGCCGCTCACCGACCTCCGCCGAGTTCCCCGCGAGCAGCGACACCGCCGTACCCGGCCGCTGGGCCCGCAGCGCGATCAGCCAGCCGGGCATCAGGTACTCGGCGATGGTCATGCTGGCGGCGACCCGCAGCCGCGAGTCCCTGCGGTCCCGCAGCGCCTGCGCGCCCGCGTCGAACGCCTCGGCGGCCTCCACGATCCGCCGCGCCCAGTCCGTGACGAGCGCGCCCGCCTCCGTCAGGCGCGACCCGCGCGGCGACCGGTCCACCAGGGCCACGCCGAGCTGGCGCTCCATGGACCGGACGCGGCCGCTCGCGGCGGGCTGGGTGATGCCGAGCTCCCGGGCGGCCCGGCCGAGGCTGCCGAGGCGCGCCACGGCGAGCAGCAGTTCCAGGGCCGCGAGGTCCGGCACCCGGTGCGCGAGCGGCGCCCCCGGCGGCGGGTCCGCGGAGCGTGCCGAGGCTGAGGTCATAAGTCCAGGTTATGCCCTCATAGCTCCAAGATCTCTGGTGCGCCCGCCGGGCGGGGCGCACCGTGGAGCCATGGTCACCGCAGCACATCCCCACCCCCGCGCGCACCGGAACGGCACACTCGCCGCCGTACGCCACCTCGGCCCCAACTGGTACGCCTCCGTCATGGGCACCGCGATCGTCGCCAACGCGGGGGTCACGCTGCCGTACGACATACCGGGCCTGCGCACGGCCTGCGCCGCCGTGTGGGCGCTGTCCCTGCTGATGCTGACCGCGCTGCTCGCCGCCCGCGCCGCGCACTGGGTCCACCACCGGGACCAGGCCCGCGCCCACCTCCTCGACCCGGCCATGGCGCCGTTCTACGGCTGTCTGGCCATGGCCCTGCTCGCGGTCGGCGGCGCCACCCTGCTGGTGGGCCGGGACTGGATCGGGCTCGGCGCGGCGGTGGCGCTCGACGCCGTGCTCTTCACCGCCGGCACGGCGATCGGCCTCGCGGCGGCCGTCGCGATCCCGTACCTGATGGTGGTCCGGCACAGGATCACGGCCGACCAGGCGTCACCGGTGTGGCTGCTGCCCGTCGTGGCCCCCATGGTGTCCGCGGCCGTCGGCCCGCTGCTCGTGCCGCACCTGCCGGCCGGGCAGGCGCAGCAGACCCTGCTCTACGCGTGCTTCGCGATGTTCGGCATCAGCCTGCTCGCCACCCTGGTCATGCTGCCGCTGATCTTCGCCCGCCTGGTGACCGGGCCCCCGCTGCCCCTCGCGCTCACCCCGACCGTGTTCCTGGTCCTCGGCCCGCTCGGGCAGTCCACGACCGCGGCGAACAAGTTCGCCGACGTGGCGAAGGGCCTGCTGCCCGCCCCCTTCGACGAGGGATTCGCCGCGTTCGCCGTGCTCTACGGAGTGCCGGTGCTCGGCTTCGCCCTGATGTGGCTGGCGCTGGCGACCGCGATGGTGGTGCGCGCCCGGCGCGCGGGCATGGGCTTCGCGATGACCTGGTGGGCGTTCACCTTCCCCGTCGGCACCTGTGTCACGGGCGCCGAGGGCCTGGGCAGGCACACCGGCCTCGCCGCGTACGACTGGCTGGCCGCGGGCCTCTTCGCCGTCCTCGTGGCCGCCTGGTCGGTGGCCCTGGTCCGGACGGTGCGGGGCCTGGTCGGCGGACAGCTCCTCGCGGCGCCCCGCTGACCCCTCAGCGGCACGCCGCCCGCAGCGCCCCCGCGAGCACGGCGGGCGCCTCGCCCAACGACGGTCCGTACCAGGTGAGATGGCGGCCGCTGACCAGCGCGACGGGCACGGAGTCCGGGAAGGCCTCCGGCCCGTCCTCGCGCGTGAAGCGGTACGGCTCGTCCGGCAGGACCACCACGTCGAGGTCCGCGGCGCGCAGTTCGTCGATCGGCACGCGGGGATAGCGGTCGGCGTGCGCCGCGTACGCGTTGTCGACGCCGAGCCGCGCGAGCACGGCCCCCGCGAACGTGTCCCGGCCGAGCACCATCCACGGCCTGCGCCAGATCGGCACGGCCGCCCGCAGCCGGCGGTCCGGCGGCGCCACGTCCCGCCAGGCCCGCTCGGCCCCGGCGAGCCACCCGGGCCGCGCGGGCCCACCGCACGCGGCGAGCACCCGGGACAGCTCACGGAAGGCCTGGTCCAGGTCGCGCACCTCGGTGACGAGCACCTCGATTCCCGCCGAGCGCAGGGCCGCCAGGTCGGGCGCGCGGTTCTCCTCCTCGTTGGCGACCACCAGGTCCGGGGCGAGCGCCACGATCGCGGGCACGTCCGGGTTCTTGGTGCCGCCGATCCGTACGACGCCGAGCGCGTCCAGGTCCGCCGGGTGGCTGCACCAGTCGGTGGCGCCGACCAGGGCGCCCGGCACGGTCGCGGCGACGGCCTCGGTCAGCGACGGCACGAGCGAGACCACCCGCATGTCCGTCACCCTTCAGTGCCGCCGGTCGTCGACGGCCTCGATATGGTCCCCCACGGCGACGACGAGCACCCGCGCGTCGGCGGCCGTCGCCCGCCACCGGTGCCGCACCCCGCCGGTCAGATACAGCGAGTCGCCGCGCCCGAGCCGGTAGGCGCGCCCCTCCGCCTCGACCTCGACGGCGCCCGCGATGACGTACATCAGCTCGTCGTTGCGGTGCTGGAACTCGCGGCCCTCGTCGTGGTCGCCCAGGTACTCGAAGGCGTGCAGCTGGTGGTGGCCGCGCACCAGGTCCCGCACGTGCGTCTCGGGCGTCGCGCCCTCCAGGCTCACGTCGTCGTCGGCGCGCACCAGGTCGACCGTGCCGGTCGGGTCGGCCGCGGCGAGCAGCTCGACGGCAGTGGTGCCGAGCGCGTCGGCGACCCGCTCCAGGGAGCGCATGCTGGGCCGGGCCCGCTCGTTCTCGACCTGGCTCAGGAACGGCACCGAGAGGCCGCTGCGCCCGGCGACGACGGCGAGCGTGAGCTCCAGCTGGCGGCGGCGCCGCCGTACGGCCGAGCCCACCCGGAGGTTTTCCTTGTGCTCGTCCATCGCCTCGGCTCCCTTCTTCTGCTGCGCGCAACGGTCAACGTGTCGGATCCGTCCGGGCCGTCACCGCGAGGGGAGGCCCGGGCCGGTCATCATCCTGAGGGACAGGACCCCGGAGGACTTGTCATCACCCTGAAGGGTTTTCTGCACCCTACGCATGTTCGCCAAACGGTTTTACCCAGTTGGTCGGTCCACGCGCCGGTTCCGGCCGCGCACGGGCCCGCGTGCGGGCGGCGTGCGGCCGGTGTTGCGGAGGGTGCGCGAGCCGTCACAGCTTCCGCCAGTAGATCAGCTGTCCGGATTCGCCGGGGGCGGAACGCTCGGACGGCACGAAGAGGCTCACGAGGAGGGCGGGTTCGCCGCGCGGGTCGGTCAGGAGGGTCGCCGAGGGGTTGGCAAAGGCCCGGCTGCCGCCGTGGGTGCGGATCGCGACGCGGTCGGCGCGCCCGCTGACCGGGTCGTAGGCGTACGGGCGCCAGCTGCCGAAGTCCCCGCGTATCCCCTGGCCCTCGACGAGGAGGACCTGCCGTCCCGCCAGCTCCACCGGCGCCCGGTCGCCGATGTTCCCGCTGTTGCCCCGGGCCTCGATCGCCCAGTCGAGCCGGAGGTCGGGCTCGGCGTGCCAGGTGCGGAAGTCCGTGAGCGTGGCGCGCAGTTGCCGGTCGGTGTCGCACTGCGCGCGGTAGTGCCCCGTCAGCTCGACGGTGTCGCCGCGCACCGCCGTGACGGCGGGGGTGCCCTCGGCACAGCTGGAGAGGGTGCGGGGCGCGTCGTACGCCCGGTGCGCGCGCCCGTCGAGCAGGGCGCTCCGGTCTTCGTACGCGCGGACGGCTATGTGGTTGCGCGGGTCCTTCTCGTACGCGAGGACGTAGCCGCCGCGGCCGTCGTGCGCGAGCGAGGCCTGGTGGGTGCCGGGGCCGAAGTCGTGGCGGCGGCGCCAGTGCAGCAGGTCCGTGGAGGTCGCCACCGCCGCGTGGTGGCGGCCGTCGCCGAGGCGCGTGTGGTAGACGGCCAGATAGCTGCCGTCCTGGGCCTGGACGACCTGGGCGGCGTCCATGGTGCGGCCGGTGTGGTCGCGGGCGCCGTAGCGGTGTCCGTCGGCCGCGGTCACGTCGCCGGCGAGCGCGGCGAGGCGGGCGGTGCCCGGCGATGCCGGTGCCGCGTCGGCGGACGGCGGCCGGGTGGCGAGCGGGGCGGCCACGAGGGCGAGGACGGCGGCGCCGGCCCGCAGGGCGGCACGCCGGGAGAGCCTCACGGCCACGCCCCCCTCATCTGGTCCTCGAACGACGGGTGGGCCCCGCCGACACGGCGGGGCCCACCCTACGTACGCGCTGCCGAGCCGCCCCCACCGGGGGCGGCCGCGGCACCGGCTACTGCGGAGCCATCCGGTCCGGGACCCCCGGGTGCTCCTTCAGCCACGCGACGACGGCCTCCTCCTCATGGCCCTTGCCGCGCTTGGTGATCTCGTTCTCCAGGCCCGCGAGCTCGCCCTCGCTCATCGTGAAGTTCTTGATCCACTTCGTGAGCCGCGGGTACTGCTCGGGGAACTTCTTGCTGGTGATCGTACGAATCGTGTCGCCCTTGCCGAAGGCGCCCTTGGGGTCCTTCAGCTTGGTGAGGTCGTACTCGTTGTACGCCCAGTGCGGCGACCAGAGCAGGACCGCGACCGGCTCCTTCTTGGCGTACGCGGCCTTCAGCTCGGACAGCATCGCCGGGGTGGAGCCCGCGGCGATCTCGTACTCCTCGTCGAGGCCGTACCGGGGCAGGACCTTGTCCTTGAGCGCCTGCATCACGCCGGTGCCCGGCTCGATGCCGATGATCTTGCCCTTGAACTTGTCGCCCTTGCCCTTGAGGTCCTCCAGGGACTTCACGTCCTTGACGTAGGACGGGACGGCCACTTCGAGGGAGGTCGGGCTGTACCAGGACCCGAGGTCCTTCAGGTTCGCCTTGTTCTTCTCCCAGTACGTCTTCTGCGTGGTGGGCAGCCAGGCGTCGAAGTTCACGTCGATGTCGCCCTGCGCGAGGCCGGTGTAGACGGGGCCGACGTCGGCGGGCGTCAGCTCCAGCTTGTAGCCGCGCTGCTTGAGGACGTGCTTCCACAGGTTGGTGACGGCGACGTTCTCGTCCCACGCGAAGTACGCGGCCTTCAGCGGGCGCTTCGACTCGCCGCCGGTGTTCTTCGGCAGCGGCGCCATCTTGTCGGCCAGGCCCGGGTTCTTCTTCAGCCAGGCGCGCACGGCCTCCTGCTGCTTGCCCTTGCCCGCCTTGTTGATCTCGGCTTCGAGGCTGGTGAGCTGCTTCTCGCTCATCTTGAAGTTCTTGAGCCAGTTGCCGACGCGGGGGTTCTCGTCGGAGAAGCCCTTGCGCGCCAGCGTGTGCACGCCGTCGCCCTTGCCCCAGGCGCCCTTCGGGTCCTTCAGCTTCTTCAGGTCGAAGTCGCTGTACGCCCAGTGCGGCGACCACAGCGTGACGACGATGGGCTCCTTCTTGGCGTACGCGGCCTTCAGCTCGGACAGCATCGCGGGCGTCGAGCCGTCGAGGACCTTGTACTCCTTGTCGAGGCCGTACGCGCCGAGGACCTTGTCCTTGAGCAGCCCCATCATCCCGGCGCTGGACTCGATGCCGGTGATCCTGCCCTTGAACGTGCCGCCCTTGCCCTTGAGGTCCTCCAGGGAGTTGACGTCCTTCATGTACGAGGGGACGGTCAGCTCAAGGGACGTGGGGCCGAACCAGGGGCCCATGTCCTCGAGGTCCTTGCCGTACTTCTTCCAGTACGAGGCGTGGGTCGTCGGCAGCCAGGCGTCGGTCTGGAAGTCGATGTCGCCCTGCGCCAGGGAGGTGTACAGCGGACCGGCCTCCAGCTGGCTGGTGGTGACCTTGTAACCGCGCTGCTCCAGGACCTCCTTCCAGAGGAAGGTGGAGGCGATGCCCTCGTCCCAGGGGATGTAGCCGATCTTGAGTTCCTTGCCCTGGCCGACGTTCTTCCCGTCGGCCACGGACTCGGAGTCGGAGCCGCCGAAGAGGCCCATGCCGCCCGCGACGAGCGCGAGGACGACGACGCCGACCATCGCGACGACGGGCCGGGGGCGGTAGTTCCAGACGGTCAGGCCCTGCGCGGCCTGCAGCTTGGCGAGCGCGCGGCGGCCGAGCGGGGAGACCTGGCTGCCCAGGCCGCTGGTGACGCGGTCCAGGTAGACGGCGAGGATCACGATGGAGACGCCCGCCTCCGCGCCGATGCCCACGTCGAGCTGGCCGATGGCCGCGTTGACGTCGGCGCCGAGGCCCGGCGTGCCGACCATGCCGGTCAGGGCCGCCATGGACAGGCCGAGCATGATGACCTGGTTGACACCGGCCATGATCGTCGGCAGGGCGAGCGGCAGCTGGACCCGGAAGAGGGTCTTGCGCGGCGAGGTGCCGAACGCTTCGGCGGCCTCGACCAGCTCCTTGTCGACCTGGCGCAGGCCGAGCTCCGTCATGCGCACGCCGGGGGCGATCGCGAAGACGATGGTGGCGACGATGCCTGCGGGGGCGCCCATCCGGAACAGCAGCAGCGCCGGGACGAGATAGATCATCGCGGGCAGCGTCTGCATGAAGTCGAGGACGGGCCTGACGATGCCGCTGACCGTCTTGGAACGGGCCGACCAGATGCCCACGGGCACGGCGATGACCAGCGCCACGAAGGTCGAGACGAGCACCAGGGCCAGCGTCATCATCGCGTTGTCCCACAGCTCCAGGGACTCGATGAACGCGAAGCCCGCGAAGGCGAGCACACCGCCGACCAGGCCGCGCAGCCAGAACGCGATGACGGCGAGGATGCCCGCCATCAGCAGGGGTGCGGGCCCGGAGAGGACGTCGTAGGTGCCGTCCCACATGTTCTGGAAGACCGTCTTGAAGAAGTCGAACAGCCAGTCCATGTCGGTTCTGAGCCATTCGACCGCGTCATCGACCCAGTCGCCGAGAGGAATCCTAGGCACCGCTGCTCACCTTGCCCACGCTCTTGCCGCCGTTGTCCTGTGCGGGGATCACCACCGCGTCCTGCGGCCCGGCCTCCGTCTCGGGGTGCGCCGGCTCCCCGAGCACCGCGAGCAGCCTGGCCCGCGGCACGACGCCGATGAGCTTGCCGTCGGCGTCGGTCACGGCGACCGCCACACCGCTGGTGGAGCAGGGCGTGAACAGCTCGACGATGGGGGCGTCCGCGGTGACGGTCGCGGGCGCGGCGGCGAGGACGTCCTCGGCGGTCTTCAGCTCCGTGCCGTCGGGCGTCGTCGTGCCGTACACGGTCTCCGGGTCGGCCATGATGGCGCCCGCCGTGAGCACGCGGGACCGGTCGACGTCCTGCGTGAACGCGGCGACGTAGTCGTTGGCCGGGGTGACGAGGATGTCCTCGGCGGTGCCGGTCTGGACGATGCGGCCGTCGCGCATGACGGCGATCTGGTCGCCCAGGCGCATGGCCTCGTTCAGGTCGTGCGTGATGAAGACGATGGTCTTCTTCAGGGTCTTCTGCAGCTCAAGGAGCTGGTCCTGCATGTCGCGCCGGATCAGCGGGTCGAGGGCGCTGAACGACTCGTCCATGAGCAGCAGGTCGGCGTCGGTGGCGAGCGCGCGGGCGAGGCCCACGCGCTGCTGCATGCCGCCGGACAGCTCGTCGGGCCAGGACTTCTCCCAGCCCTTGAGCCCGGCGAGCTCCAGGGCCTCGGTGGCCCGCTTCTCGCGCTCCGCGCGCGGCAGGCCCTGCACCTCGAGGCCGTACGCGGCGTTCTCCAGGACGCTGCGGTGCGGGAAGAGCGCGAAGTGCTGGAAGACCATGCTGACCTTCTTCGAGCGCACCTCGCGCAGCTCGCGGGCGGTCAGCTTCGTCAGGTCCTGACCGTCGAAGAGCACCTGCCCGGCAGTCGGCTCCGACAGTCCGTTGAGCATGCGCAGCAACGTGGACTTGCCGGATCCGGACAGACCCATGACGACGAAGATCTGGCCCGGCTCGACGGTGAAGGACGCGTCGATCACCGCGGCGGTGGTTCCTTCGGCGCGCAGCTCTTCACGGTCGGCTCCGTGGCGGAGTCTCTCCACCGCGTCAGCGGGTCGTCTGCCGAACACCTTGTACAGGTGTTCGGCTTGCAGCCTGGACACATACACCTCTCGGGTCGAACCAAGACGGCCCGCCTCCCCCGTCGGCGGGCCGTGGAGCGGATGCGGGGTCTGCCCGCCGGCCCGGACGGTCGACATCAAGAAGTTGAAAACGCGACCGGGTCTGCTCCGGCTCCGCGCCTGCCCCCGCTGGCGCGGAGCAAACGAATAAGTGCCCCAGCTCACACCCCCACTGGGGGCTCCGCCCCCAGACCCCCTCCTCTCCGGCGCTGCGCGCCTCGTCCTCA
>NZ_JBHYJH010000114.1:0-1994 GCF_042740445.1 Streptomyces sp. NPDC059003
GTTCGGGGTCTCGCCCGGGGGGTGGGGTTGGTCGGGGGGGGGGGCGTGGTCACCAACTTTAGAACGGCCCTTGGGGTGTTGTGGGGCGTCCGAATGGCCGTACCCCCCTCACCCCTCCCCCTCAGAAGCAGCTACGGCAGAGCAAGCATCCGCTCGAGCGCCAGCTTCGCGAACTGCTCGGTCTCGCGGTCGACCTCGATGCGGTTGACGAGCTTGCCGTCGGCGAGGGACTCCAGGGCCCAGACCAGGTGCGGCAGGTCGATGCGGTTCATGGTGGAGCAGAAGCAGACCGTCTTGTCGAGGAAGACGATCTCCTTGTCCTCGGCGGCGAAGCGGTTGGCCAGGCGGCGGACCAGGTTCAGCTCCGTGCCGATGGCCCACTTGGAGCCCGCGGGGGCCGCCTCCAGGGTCTTGATGATGTGCTCGGTCGAGCCGACGTAGTCCGCCGCGGCCACGACCTCGTGCTTGCACTCGGGGTGCACGAGGACGTTCACGCCGGGTATCCGGGCCCGCACGTCCTCGACCGACTCCAGCGAGAAGCGGCCGTGCACCGAGCAGTGCCCGCGCCACAGGATCATCTTCGCGGCGCGCAGCTGCTCGACGGTCAGGCCGCCGTTCGGCTTGTGCGGGTTGTAGACGACGCAGTCGTCGAGGGACATCCCCATGTCGCGCACGGCGGTGTTGCGGCCCAGGTGCTGGTCCGGCAGGAACAGGATCTTCTCGCCCTGCTCGAACGCCCACTCCAGGGCCCGCTTGGCGTTGGACGACGTGCAGATGGTGCCGCCGTGCTTGCCCGTGAACGCCTTGATGTCGGCGGAGGAGTTCATGTACGAGACGGGCACGACCTGCTCGGCGATCCCGGCCTCGGTCAGCACGTCCCAGCACTCCGCGACCTGCTCGGCCGTGGCCATGTCGGCCATGGAACAGCCCGCGGCCAGGTCCGGCAGCACGACCTTCTGGTCGTCGGTCGTCAGGATGTCCGCGGACTCGGCCATGAAGTGCACACCGCAGAACACGATGTACTCGGCGTCCGGCCGCGCGGCCGCGTCCTTGGCCAGCTTGAAGGAGTCGCCGGTGACGTCCGCGAACTGGATGACCTCGTCGCGCTGGTAGTGGTGGCCGAGCACGAAGACCTTGTCGCCGAGCTTCTCCTTGGCGGCGCGGGCGCGCTCCACCAGGCCGGGGTCCGAGGGCGACGGCAGGTCGCCGGGGCACTCCACGCCGCGCTCGCTCCTCGGGTCGGCCTCCCGGCCGAGCAGGAGCAGGGCGAGCGGGGTCGGCTGGACATCGAGCTCGACGCGGTCCTCGGTGGACTGGGCGGTGGTCACGGCACACACCCTTTCTTCAGTGACGAGCGCGGCCGCAGCCGCGCGCGAGGTGGGGCCGATGGCGGCCCCACGAATCCTTTTCGTCGAATTGACGTTATCTATCATAACTGCTTCACGTCAGTTTGACGATGGCCATAGTGTCGATGTGACGCATCCCCTCCGCGGTGGCGTGTGCGAGCATGGGAATGAACAGGCGGCCCCGCCGGTTGGACCGGTCGGCAAGCAGTCTCCGTACACACCGGGAGAGAAGCAGATGTCCGTATCGGACGAGACCACCACCGTGAGCGACGGCATCCTCCTGTCCGACGCCGCCGCGGCCAAGGTCAAGGCCCTCCTTGACCAGGAAGGCCGCGACGACCTGGCGCTGCGCGTCGCCGTTCAGCCCGGTGGCTGCTCGGGCCTGCGCTACCAGCTGTTCTTCGACGAGCGCTCGCTCGACGGGGACGTCGTCAAGGAGTTCGGCGGCGTGAAGGTCGTCACCGACCGCATGAGCGCCCCCTACCTGGGCGGTGCCTCCATCGACTTCGTCGACACCATCGAGAAGCAGGGCTTCACGATCGACAACCCGAACGCCACGGGCTCCTGCGCCTGCGGCGACTCGTTCAGCTAAGCCGTACGTACGAAGGAGCCGGTAGCCAAGACTGGTCACGCCCACATCGGGCGGGT